>CAYWDE010000032.1:4467-11905 GCA_964456885.1 uncultured bacterium
CGATCGATAAAGTTGGCGATGCACCAAAAGACTTAACTCCTCTTTTTGAGATCATCTTGAAAAAGGCCCCAGCCCCCTCAGGAAATGTCGAATTGCCGTTCCTCATGCAAGCGGCAACTTTGAGCTATGATGAGTATGTAGGCCGCCAAGCTTGCGGTAGAATTTTAGAAGGGACGATCAAGAAAAACGATATGGTTACAAGGGTCGACCGAAATGGGAATCATACGACCCACAAAATCGTCAAAATCCAAGGGCACTTAGGTCTTAAAGAGATCGAACTCGAAGATGCCGCTGCAGGCGATATCGTTGTCCTTTCGGGAATTCCTGAAATCGAGATTGGAGACACCCTCTGCGATCCGAAAGAGATTCGACAACTCCCTCCCATCACCCTTGCTGAACCCACTGTATCGGTCGAATTCCTCGTCAACACAAGCCCCTTTGTCGGTAAAGACGGGAAGCATGTGACGATGAATAAACTACGCGAAAGGCTCATGAAGGAGAAACGGGCAAATATCTCTTTAAAAATCGAAGAGATCCCTAACCGCGATGATGCGATCCGCGTCTGCGGTAGAGGAGAGCTCCATTTGGCCGTCCTGATTGAAGCGATGAGGAGAGAAGGGTATGAGATCGGCATCTCAAAACCAAAAGTAATCACAAAAGTTGTCGACGGAGTTGTCATGGAGCCGATGGAGCGAGTCCATGTGGAAGTTCCTGAGACCTTCTCTGGCACAGTGATTGAAGATCTTTCCCGCAGAAAAGGGGAGATGCGCTCTTTAGAAACATCGGAGCACGGCCTCACAACTATGCAATTCCTCGTCCCGACACGTGGTCTTATGGGCTATCGGAACGACTTTTTGACACGCACTTCAGGTTTAGGGGTACTCACCTCGATTTTCGAAACCTTTGCTCCTTGGAAAGGGGAAATGGCGGGACGGATTCGGGGCGTGTTGATTTCGAGCAATCCAGGGAAGGCCAACGGCTATGGCCTCTTCAATCTCCAAGAGCGGGGCTCTCTCTTTGTGAAACCGGGCGATGAAGTTTATGAAGGGATGGTTGTCGGTGAGCATTCACGCGATAACGATCTTATCGTCAATGCCACAAAAGCAAAGCAGTTGACCAACGTCAGGGCTTCAGGGAGCGATGAGAATATCATCCTCACCCCTCCTAGGAAGTTTACCCTCGAGCAAGCGATCGACTATATTGCCGATGACGAGCTCGTAGAAGTGACACCAAACTTCATCCGATTGAGAAAAGTTCATTTGACGGAAATCGACAGAAAACGGCACTCTCGATAATCTTTATTGAGAGAGTCTTATTTGTCTAAGAAGTCTGTCATTGCGATCTTTTTCTTAATGGTTTTGGCCTTTGCAATACCGATCGAGCATAAATATGATAAGCTCTTTCGGTTTTACTCTCTTAGCTTGATTCCAGAGGGGCTAAAGATTTCCCAAAGCTACGAGAAAAAGATCTATTTCTATATTTCAGATCTCATTGCGATCACCCTTTTTTTGATGGGGATTTTCTGGTTCCGAATCCCCTTCAAGCGCCTATTTGGAAATCCCCTTTGGATTGTCTTTCTCTGTGCCCTCATTTCTATTATCGCCTCCCCTTTTTTCAATTATCCGATCCCTTATATACGCTTGCTGCAACTGTTCACCCCGATCGCCCTCTTCTCTTTTATATCGACAGCCTTTTCTGATGAGGAGCGGATAAAAGTTGTCCGTTATATAGGGATCGCCATCGTTGCCGCGGGTCTTTTTCAATCGGCAATTGCGATCACCCAATATTTTCATCAAGCCCCTCTGGGTCTCCGGATCCTGGGTGAGACAACTCAAATCGGGACGTTTGTTATAGAGAGTGGAAGCCGCTGGCTCCTCGATGATCTTCTCAACTATAAAGGGGAGCCTACTATTATGCGGGCAGCGGGAACTCTCCCTCATACGAATGTTTTCGGGGGATTTATGGTCCTCTCCCTCCTCACCACCTACGCTTTTCTTATCCAAACAGAAAAGAGAAGATGGCTTTTATCCCTTCTCTTATTCCTCCAATTTTTCGCTATGAGCCTCTCATATTCAAGAGCCTCTCTATTTGCTTGGGCTATTTCAACTTTTATCTGGTTTGGCTTGATGGTTTATCATTACGGTTTCAAGAACAAAAGACTTCAGCATATTGCCCTCGTTATAGCCGTTTCTCTTGGACTCACCGCAACCCTCCTGCACAAACAATATTTCTATCGTGGCGGTGTGATCAATTATAATTCATTAGCCAGAGATTCAGACAATATCCGAAAGTTTCATCAAAGGAGAGCGATTTATATCCTCAAAGACCATCCCCTTTTTGGTTTAGGATTTTCCCAGTTTTCAGAGGGGGCCTCCCCCTATTTCCCAAAAGCAACGGATGCCTATACTCGAGCTACAGCTCCCCATAATATATTCCTTTTTCTCGCATGTGAAACAGGGCTTATTTCGCTTATTGCTTTTCTCTTTTTTATCGCTACCCTTTTTAATTCTTTTTTAAGAAGCTTTATGACTCTTGAAACCATCACTTTTACCTCATTACTGATAGGCTTTATTTTCATCGGCTGCTGCGATTTTTACCCGATCCTATTCCAACAAGGGAAACTCATGTTTTTCCTCACCGCGGCTCTAATCGCTCTCTCTGTTAAAAAGAGAGTTTTCAACTCTATTTTAGTTAAGGAAATTTAATGAATAACCCATCGCGCGAAAATATTTGGAAAATGTTCGATCGCCTCTCCCCCACCTATGATCGGATCAATCGAATTGTCTCTTTTGGACAAGACAAACGGTGGCGTAAAAAAGTTGCACAACACCTTCCCGGCCAAAAAAATCTCACCATTCTAGATTTAGCAACCGGAACAGGCGATCAAGCCCTCGCACTCATCCAAAGTAAGGCTTCAATTCAATCGATCACCGGCATTGACCTCTCAACAGAAATGCTCTCAATTGCTAAAAGGAAAATCCCTGAAAAAATGGAATTCTTACGGGCCGATGCTGAAAAACTCCCCTTTAAAAATGATTCCTTTCATGCATCTACTTTTTCATTCGGCATTCGGAATGTGACCGATCCCCTCGCTTCCCTGAAAGAGATCTACCGGGTATTAAAACCTAAAGGGCGGAGCCTGATTTTAGAATTTTCACTCCCTCCTAAACCGATCCGCGCCTTTTTCCTCTTTTATTTAAGGCATATACTTCCTCGGATAGCCGGTTTGATTTCTCGCGACTATTCGGCCTACCGTTATCTCAATCAGACGATCGAATATTTCCCTTCTGGAAAAGAGTTTTGTCTCCTGATGAAAGGAGCAGGGTTTACCAAGATCCGTCAGATCCCTATGAATTTGGGAGCTGTGACTCTCTATATAGGAGAAAAGGGTTGAAAATCTATTGGTCCGATCGGGAAGGGAAGAGTCCCCCGCTCCGTGCTACGTTCCACACCCAGTCATTCTCAGCCAAAGAGGGGAACACATTTAAAGCGGAATTTGTTGAGCTCCCTGACCCGATATCAATTCGAGTGGTAAAAAAAACCTATTTTCCCACCTACAAAAATTGGGAAAAAGGGGTAGAAAAAGCACTTAAACTGATCCGGAATAAAGAGCTGGAAAAGGTGGTCCTTTGCCGCACTTGTACCCTAGAACTTGAAAAGGAACCAGACCCCTTCGCCATTGCGTCTGCTCTCAAACAAAAAGCGGAAGGGGCCTTTATCTTCTGCCTCCAGTCGGGATCGGAAAGTTTTCTCGGGGCTACTCCTGAGCGCCTTTTCCTCCGGCATGGTGACCAAATCATAAGCGAAGCTGTGGCTGGGACCCGCCGCCGCGGCCAAACTTCAGAAGAAGATCAAAAACTGCAAAAAGAGCTCCTTTCCAGTAAAAAAGATCTTCAAGAAATCAACCCTGTTCAAACTTATCTTCAAGAGGTCCTCTCCCCTTTCTGCCTCTCCCCTCCCCTTCTCACACCTATTTCGATCCATCAGACCCACAATGTGCAGCACCTTTACAGCCTCTGTTCTGGAAAACTTAAAGGGGGGGTTACAGATGAAAAGATCTTATCGGCCCTCCACCCGACACCTGCTTTATGCGGATCTCCAAAACAAAAAGCCTATTCTTTAATTAAAGAGCTCGAACCCTTTGAGAGGGGCCTATATGGGGGTGTGATTGGGTGGAGCACACCAGAATCTTCTGAGTGGATCGTTGGGATCCGCTCTTGCCTTATTCAAGGAAAAACGGCGACCCTATTTTCAGGGACCGGGATCGTAGAAGGCTCCGACCCCAAAAAAGAATGGGATGAACTAAATCAAAAATTAAAAATATATAAAGAGATATTTTTATATAACAATTTTTAAATTCTAAACAACATAATCATCCTTTATAATATTGCTCATGAGAGCCGTCAATGCAAGTGTTCACGATTTTCAAAGACTTTATGCAGCCGTAGAAGAAGTTCCAGAAAGAGAAGGGAGAGTCTCTAGGTGTAAAAAAGCGACCGACTATTTACAAAAAATCGTCTATTTCCCTTGGACTGTTAAAAACGTCGTCTCTTCTAAGCTTGCCTCAGCAACCGTTCAAGCAGCTCAAAAAACTTTCCGTCTTATGCCTCGCTTCGTGCAGAGAAAATATGACAACTATTGC
Organism: uncultured bacterium; assembly: GCA_964456885.1. Classification (GTDB taxonomy): domain Bacteria; phylum Chlamydiota; class Chlamydiia; order Chlamydiales; family SM23-39; genus REEB52. Next base: position 9,110 of record CAYWDE010000032.1, read on the forward strand.
TTGGTTAAAGCTGAAAAAGTGGCCGATAAGCTTATGGAGTTAGGCCCCATTCCGAACTTAGTTAATCAGGTTGCCTGTTCCAGCTTAGGCTCCTTTTTTTCAAGGGCTTTTAATGATGTTCAACAGAATTCATATTTTAGAGCGGCCCTCTTTTTTGGGGAATTGATTGCTCCCAATTTAGTAAGCACAGTGATGAACCCGAAAGATGCCGCTTTAAAGCAGACAGTTGTGCCGATTGTCAAAATGGCCCATGAATTCTTAGCAGAAGAGGGCCTTAAGTTAGCTTACCGCTTTGGGATCGATACCACAATTTGCGTAGCCCTCAATCAGCCGCAATTGATCGCCTCTTTAGAAGAGGCTCAGTTAAATGGTTTAACAACGGTAAGGCTGCTTCAAACAGCCCTCCTCACCTATGTATATGGGCCAACTGTCTATAAAACAGGAGTTTTAGCTGTCAATCTCTATGGGACGCACGCAAAATTCACAAAATTGAAAAACATCCTTTTCTCTAAAGAACAGCAGAGCTTTGCAGATAAACTGGCTGCCCAATCGGGGATTCCAGAGATCTCAGGGGATCAGATTCTCCGAGCCTCTCTCTTTCTCCTATTTCACTAGAAAAAACGACTCTTCAAGTAGGCTTGTGTATAAAATAAAAAAGTCCATGCTATGATCTGAGCATGTTTGAAGTTTGGATCATCGATCAATTAGTACAACAAGGCGTTGAACATTTCTGCATCGCGCCAGGCTCTAGAAGCACCCCCCTTGTAAACGCCGCGGCTAACCACCCTAAGGCGAAACTCCATGTCCATTTTGATGAGCGGGGGCTCGGTTTTTTTGCTCTTGGTCTTGCAAAAGGGTCTAAAAAGGGGGCTGCTGTGATCTCCACCTCGGGTACTGCAGTGGGGAATTTGTTGCCGAGCGTTATGGAGGCTCACCACTCTTGTACGCCGCTCCTTTTACTCACAGCGGACAGACCCCATGAATTAAGAGGATGCTCTGCGAACCAAACAACCGATCAGACAAAAATCTTCTCCTCCTTTGTCCGTTGGGAGACCGAACTAGTTGGATCATTGAATGAACAGTCGGTCCGCTCTCTCATGGCCCAAGCCTATTTTTATTCTCACCAAAATCCCCCGGGACCGGTCCATCTCAATTGTTTATTCAAAGAGCCTCTCTATCATCCAAATCTTCAGATCCGAGAAGGGAAGCCTATCGAACTCCATTTTCCCCGCCACCGGATCGATCGGTATAAGACAGATCGATCGAAGGGGCTTATTTTAATCGGCAAATTGCCAAAGCCTGACGATCTATTTGCTGTTTTAGACCTGGCAGAACGGCTCAAATGGCCTCTCTGCGCAGACATCCTTTCGAATGCCCGCTCTTATCCTACTGAAGAGCAGATCCGCTACTACGATTGGATAGAAAAACCGACGCCCCATTTTGTCCTCCATTTCGGAGAGCGGATGACCTCTAAAAAGATTCTCGAATGGTTGAAAAAGATAAAACCTGAATATGTTCATGTAAGCCCCTGGCCCTATCTACAAGATCCAGAGAGAATTTTAACAGGAAGGGTGCAGAGCGACATCATCGAATTTTGCGAGGTTTTTCAAGGAGATTCCGACCCGCTCTGGCTCAACTCTTGGCACGATCGGGAACCTGTTTTTGAAGAGAGGGGAACTTTCACAGAAGTGCACGCGATGAGGACCTTAAGCTCTATTTTACCAAAAGAGTATGGGGTCTTTTTAGGAAATGGGATGCCGATCCGGGATGGGGACCATTTTCTATTTCCCGAAAAGTGTCGGGAGTTTTTCGCCAATCGGGGCCTCTCTGGAATTGATGGAAATATTGCAACGATCGCAGGGCTCGCCGAAGAGATGCCGATTCTAGGGATCATTGGAGATCAGGCAGCGCTGCACGATCTCAATTCCCTCCCTTTACTGAAAAAAACGAAATACCCGGTCACTTTGCTCATTTCCAATAATTTTGGAGGGGGGATCTTCCACCATTTACCCATCGCTCAATCGCCCTACTTTGAGACGCTATGGGCATCCGCTCACAATTTGAGATTTGAGAAAATGGTCCAATTTTTCGATCTCCCCTATTTCAAGTTTGAAGAGGTTGAAAAGGGGTTTGGCTCCTCAGCAGTGGTCGAGTTGATCACCGAGAGAGAAGCCAATTACCAATATCAAAAACCCTTATCTATACTTAAAGAGGTCTGAAACCGAATCCCCGTTTGTGATCCGTAAAATAGCGCTTGCAAGGAGCGGAGCTACTGAGAGCTGCTTAATATTAAGAGGCACTTCCCCTCGGAGGGGGATCGTATCCATCACGACGAGCTCCTCCAGACAAGAATCGGCGATCCGGGAGCAGGCGGGCCCCGAAAGAAGGGGGTGTGTGATGCAGGCAAAAACTCTTCGCGCTCCCCGCTCTTTCAACTCTTTCGCCGCCTGCACAAGGGTCCCTGCTGTATCGCAAATATCGTCGACAATGACCACGTCGCTTCCCTGTACTTTTCCCACAAGATTCATCGATTCGATCACTCCAGCCTCGGCCCTCTGTTTGATGATGATCGCCATTTTGGAAGGGACTCCGAGGGACTGCAACCCTTCGATAAACAATTTGGCCCTTTCAACTCCCCCTGCATCAGGAGAAACAATCACCGGATTGTGAAGGCCAAGGCGCGCGACATAGGGGACAAAAATAGTGGAAGCAAAAAGATTGTCTACAGGGGTTTTATGAAAAAAACCTTGGATCTGTCCGCAGTGGAGGTCGATCGCCATCACATGATCGGCTCCA
>CAYWDE010000033.1:0-11847 GCA_964456885.1 uncultured bacterium
TCGAGACGATGAAAATTTCATTGGCTAAGCTTTGGGGAACTAAAATAAACGGATTGCCAAAAGCAATCGGATTCATGATCTGACTGGCCAGATGGATCAAGTAGTCGGGCGAGTTGTTCACCGCTGTATAGTTTTTAATGACGAGGAGCGTGTGGGGCGAATCTAAATTTTCGATCAACGCTCCAATTTTCTCCACATTTGCAGAGATATCGGTGATGATCAATTGTCTCGTTTCGCTTGAAACTTCTAAAAGAGCAGAAGAGGAGATCATCGGCTGGATGATCGCCGCGACCGATTCTGGTTTTGCGTTTTTGATCCGGAAAATTCGGGTGACGATCGCCGATTTCCCCATAGGGGAATCTTCAGTTACGAGGGTCGCCATTTGCTTCACTTCGGGCGATTTGTGGATCACTAAATTGTTATCTTGCTCTAAGAGCAATAGGCCGTGGATTCTCAATACTTGAACAAGAGTTGCCATCACATTAGCTGGAGTGACCGGTTCATCAGAGACGATAGTCACTGTGAAGTTGAGATCGGCCTCTTGGTAAATGAAATTCACTTTGCAAATTTTGCTGGCAAAGCGGAGGTATTCAAGAATGGAAAGGGTGTTGTAATTGATCGTATACCCTTCAGAAGAATCTTTTGAGTTTGGTTCTTTCGCTGAGGCGATCAATTCGATCGGTTCAAGAGCTGCAGTGGACGCTTCTAAAATTTGGATAGAAGAGTGTGACGGAGCGATTTCCTCCTGTGAGAAAAGCGGGGAAAACAAGAGAAAGAGAAACAAGCTTACGCGCATCGCAGACATCTAGAGTAGTCGACCTCTTTTGAATCGTAAATTACCCTGCATATTATTGCAAGAATTGCCTCGTAGTCTGAAATCGGGGAGCAGTCTCCGAGGCCCGTGCAAGAGAGTTTAGCAGTTTCTAGATAAAAATCCAGTAGGAGAAATTTTTAAAAATCGGCAGACACAGGGTTTTAGCAGAGCTTTAAAAGATCCGTTGGATTGTGAGGACAGCAGAGGCTCTTTTGGGAAGTATTTTTTGTTGTGAAGTGAGGCTTTGAAGGATTTTTTCCGCCTGGTTTTGGCCTGAAAGGATCAGGAATTCTTGAGCCCATTTCTGATCTTCTTGTTCCGGTTTAAGCCCGATTGAATGGAGAATCAAGGTATCGCCAGAATTCCAATTGTCTGTTGTTTCTAAAAGAGGGGTTTCTGGATCGAGTCCCAAAGCGTTATTGGGGGTTGAGAGAATTCTAATTGTTTGGCTCCCCTCAAGGATATGGTAAAGGGAGGTATAATTACATGAAACGAAAGAGAGCTGGTCTTTATCTGGAGTGAGTAAAATTAGGCAGAATCGGAAATGGGCACTCATCGGATCTTGATGGATCGTCTCATTGAGGGCTTTTAACGCTTTGAGTGGGTGGTGATCGTGCCGCATCGCCATCCTCATCATCCCTCGGAGAGAGGCTGCTTGAAGAAGAGAGAGGGTCCCCGATTCGAGCGGCTCTGCGAGGATGATCCCGTACCGGTTTTCAGGGAGATGGAAGAAATCGAGGTAGAGGCCACTCAGCGACATCCCCTCATGGAGAGCGATCCCGATCTCTAATTGGGGCCAGGAGGGGGCCTTTTGGGGGATCAACACTTTCCGAGTCTGCTGAATCATATTTAAAATTTCATCGGAGAGCTCTTCTTGCTCCTCCTCTTTTTCGTCCGAAAGAGTTCCAATGTATTGGGAGATGTCTGTGATGAAATCGACAATATCTTGGTACCGCTCTTTTGGATCGGGTTTAAGGGCCTTTTCGATGATCGCACGAAATCGTTTGGAGAGGAGGGCTAGATGGATCACCCCATGGCTCAATCTCCCTAACACAAGCTCGTAGGCGATGATTGCGAGTGAATAGATGTCGGAGGGGTAGGAGACGAGGCTCGGGTTCTCTTTCTGTTCAGGACTCATGTAGATCGGGGTCCCCATCATCCGTTTTTTTTGGGTGATCCGCTCTTTTTCTGTCTGATCTTTCGCTTGAGCGATCCCGAAATCGATCACTTTAATCTCCCCACTTTCTGTAATGAGGATGTTTTCTGGTTTTAGATCCCGGTGGATGATCCCATGTGCATGGAGATGGCAAAGGGCGTAGGCAACTTGTAAAATGATCTCTAAGGCCCTTTTATGGGAGAGCGATTTTTGTTGGATGAATTGGCGGAGCGAGATCGCCTGGATGAACTCCATCGCGATATAGAGCCCTTTTTCCCACTCCCCCTGTCCATAGAGACGGACGATATTGGGGTGGTGAGCCATTCCGATGATCTCCGCCTCTTTTAAAAAGCGGCTCGCCATCTCTTTATTTTTACAATACTTGGGGAGGAGGACTTTGATGACGATCGGCTGATTCGTCTCTGGATGGACTCCCAAATAGAGGATGCTCATCCCCCCTTTATTTAACAGGCTATCGATTTTGTAGGGGCCGATCTGCTTAGGCAACGGAATGCGGGGTGCCCCAACATGCAGATCGGGGAGGGTCGTCTGTTTATGAAAGTCATCCATCGAGCTCAAATTTCTAAAATCCGTACGCCGAGCTGTTCACCTAAATAGACGAGTTCAGCGCGCCCTATTTTTTGCCCATTGACTGTGAGAGAAACCCCCTGATCTGGGTGGATCGGAAGATCGAGGGTGTTTCCTGGAGTTAGATGCATCAGTTGATCGAGTGTCATTTTAAGCCGCGCAATTTCAACAGTCACATAGAGAGGGAGCTCTTTCAACGCGACCATTTCCCCCTCTTCTTGATGGGGTTCAGCTGATTTTCTATTTTCAGGAGGGAGTTCCCCTTTTTGTGCCATGTTATCCTCGTAGTAAAAAGCGTAATCGGTCAGTTCGATTTTGTTGTGCTTGATCTTCGCATTGAAAAGGGGGGTCCCTTGAAGCATCAAAAGGGATAAACCGGTCCCTTTAGCAGGGTCGTAGGAGCCCTGATCGAGAAGGAGGAAATCGCCCACTTTGATTTTTTTCCATTCGTCTTGATGGAGGATGACCGATCCCGTTTTTACGCCGATCGAAAGCTCTATCTGGTGAGCGATCTCAGCTGAGAAATATTCGGAAGGGCGGTTAGAAAAATGGTCGACCCATTTTGAGCGGAACTGATCGGGGATAACAAGTCTCCCATAAGCGCTCTTTTGGTCTAAATCGATTTCTACATCGATGCAGAAAGCTTTGTCGAAAGAGCTCTCCTCTTCCGTCGCTTGGAGAGTCAATGTCTGAAACGGCTCCAGCCCTTGTAGAAGATCGAGGGTTTCCAAGCTCAAATAGCGATAAAACCCCTCTTGTAGAATCTCCGAAAGGTTCGCTCTCGATTTGCCCGTTGGTTTCATGAGCCAGGAGGTGAGCTTCGTCACATCTTCTTTGGACATGATCCAGTAGATGATCCCGACAGGGGAGAGGGCTAATTGGAGGATGCTCGGTTGAGATCCCATCCCTTTGTTCACAATAGAAGATTCTCTCCATTCTTGATTGCGGGGCTGCAATTTCAGTTTCGGTAGCCCTAAACGGGAGGAGAGGAGGGATGAGAAGTGGTTCCAGTCAAAAGGGGGGGAGTTCCCAAATAGAGGGATCGTATTCAGTTCTGGCAATTCAGACGCAATGCGCCGTATCCATGTAAGCGGAGCCATAAATTATTTTCTCCTTTCTCCTAAATCTCCACCGCCAGCTTCCCCTTTATCTTCCCCTTTTTCTTTTCGGCGGAAGACGGGTCTTTCCATGCTGTACTCGATATCAAGCCGGTTCACTTTAAAAGCAAAGCTCCCATTTTCAAAAGCGCTCATCAAGCTGGGGATATTCTCTTTAAAACTGACAACAGCTGCATTAGAACCTGTCAGGCGGATATTAAAAGAATCGGGTGCCGTCGCATATTTTTCAATCGTAATTGTAGATCCGTAGAATTTTGAATCGGCAAAAGCGGGATTGTTCAACACAATTTCAGTCCGATTGATCCCTTGAGGCCCTGCCATCACATACATCGTCCCCACCATTTGAAAGAACAGATTCATCGTCGTGGTGTTTAAATAGGGGGCCGCTTGCGTTGTGGCGCTGGCAGCCATCGGCTGGATATCGCTCGGGAAGAGGGGTTTCATCGAACTATCGATTTCGATCCCCTTTTTGTCTCCCCCTTTTTGATCCCCTTTTCCCCCTTCCCTCTCTTCCGATTTAAAAGAGGCGGAGCTGAGCCCTTGGATCAGGTTGTCCTCCTCTTTTGTGCTGCTCGTATTAGAGGTCCGTTTCCCTGTTTTAATCGGATCGCGGATAGGGCCAAGGGAGCGCTCCTCCTCTTTTTCTATAGGGCGTGATTGAGGAGAATTTTTCGCTGGGGGATCAAAAGGGGAGGGGAGTTTTTTCTCTGCAGATTCTTTAGACCGCATAAAAGGGCCCTGCTTCGGATCGGGTTTCCTTTCTCCAGTCACCGGTTTTCCCGGAGGACCGAAAGGGGAGGGGTCCTGTTTTTTCTCTTCTGCACCCTCTTTTTTCCCTTTCGTCTGATTAGCTGCAAAGGGGTGGACCCCTGGATTTGACCCTTTTTTCTCGCTCCGGATGTTCCCGTCAGAGGCGTTTGTTTTTGATAAATTGGTTGTCTCTTGAAAATTGGCAGGGGGCATCGGTTGATCGGGCATATCGAACTCTTCCCAAAAATCTTCCGACTGGGGCAAAGCCCCTGTGCTTGCAGCCGCCTCCCCATTGTCCACATTCCCAGGAAAGGAGTTGACTGTAGGCGGAGGCGTGTAGGCGGGAGCGGGGACGATCGCATCTTCCGCATCCCCTAAAGAGTTCGAAGAGCCAAGGGTCGGTTTTGTGTTCCCTGTCGAAGAGTCTTGCCCCGCATAGAGGTCGTAGGGACGCGGGTATTTTTCCGCCTCCATCTTCTCCTCTTCAGCGGCATCGTCTTTATAGTACTTCAAAAACTTCTGTTTGCGCGTCTGCTCATCGGCATCGATTTCGCGCACTTTTTCCACTTTCCCTTTACTCGATAATTCGTCGCGCGCAGCTTTCGCATCTTGGGGCTGATTTCTCGGATTATTCCTTGAAGGGGGTTCGGTGCTGCTCATGATTCTCGCTCTTTTTTTCTTATTTCCGCTTCTTTCTTCCGCAAGGAGTAGGTTGCAGATCCCTGCTCATCGTGCTCCACCGCCTCTTTTTGCTCGGTCCAGTAGCGCACTTCCTTTTCCCACTCTTGCTTGTGCATCTCTAGTTTCTCTAGATCCTTCTTTCTTTGGAAGAGCTCATCTGTAGCGATATCCACTTGCTTCTGTGCTAAATCGACCTGTTTCTGCTGATCGGCCACCTTTTTCTGCTTCTCGGCAAGCTTTGTGTCGACAATTTTCAAATACCCTTTCATCTGTTGAATCTTGTCTGTGGTCGTCCCCTCGTCAAGGGTCTCCCTCAGCTGGGCCAGCTTCGCCTGCTTATGCTCCAGGACCTGGTCCCTCTCTTGGGTCAGGTCATAAAGTTTTTCATACGCTTTTTCAAGAATTTCCTTTTTCTGTTCCAAGGTTTTGACCGCCTGGTCAAACCGGTTCTTTTTGATAACCATCAGCTGTTCGAGGGGGTAGTTCAAAGGCTTATTCATGCGCTCCTGTTCGAGAGGGGGGTCTATCCCTATGGGGGGGTAAAAATAAACTTTACCTGAGCTAAGTGTTTGCTGGCAAATAGGAATATAGCAGACTGTGAACAGATTTGGGTTTCGCCGATTTTAGGGATTATTTTGCCCCATTTTTGAGCTTTTTTAGGTTAATCTCATCTTCCCTATATTGGCCCCCACCCTTCGGTGCAAAAATAGGCTCAAAAGACCTCCAAAAGCGGCTGAGATCTGGTGTAGTACAGCTTCCAAGGGGATAAATCGACAGACTATATAATAATAAATTTAAGCTTTATAAATCTTGAGTTTGCATTAAAATTAAATATAATTATATGTATATTTTAATATTTAATATATTGTTTATTTGTAATTTTTTTGTTTAAAACTTATTTAAAATAAACTGTTTATTTTAAGTGTATTAATTCTTTATTTTACTATTTAATAATTCGTAATTTAATTATAATGATTGCATACTTTTTAATAATACTTAATAAAAAATGGAGAATAAGTTTATGGCATACAGAATTGGATTTGATGGTAGAGCTCCTGTTGCTCCAGTAGATAATGGCAGCAATATTTATGCTGACCCAAGTTTACAGTTTGCAAAAGAAAGAACGCTTGACGATATCGGTAATCGCGTTGAAGTTTTGGGTTCTCTTAAGAAAGATAACACAATTAATAAGCTAGATGAACGGGCTAGCACAATTGCTTCTATAGCAACAGCTGTGATCGCTGCTTTGGCTGTCGTTATGGTTGTCGCTGCTCATGGTGCTGTATTAGCAACAGGGGTTGGTGCAGCTGTTCTCGGCCTCGCTGTATTAGGTTTTGTTCTAACTGCTTACTTAAAGCATAAAGTTGACACTACAAAGACTAATGAAACTGCGACAAATGAAGTATTCTTAGATGCAAGACGTCGTAGAATTGAAGTTGCAATTAAGAACGGTCAAGAAGAAGCAGAAATGGCTCCAGTAGCTGGCCGCGTAGGTTATGCTCCTAGAACTGTTGCTCCAACTGCACCAGCTCGCCGAATTTAATAGGTTTAATTTGAGAGAAAGGCCGTTTGAAAAAACGGTCTTTTTTTTGCCCTCAGGTGACAAGCAAAAAATTTACAATTATATAATATATCGTTATTATGGAATCTAATCTGTTTATTTAATATAATTATCCTAAAAAATAATAAAACGGGATAATTATGGCAGCTGTAGTAAGTTCGGTATTAGATTTTATGAATAACAATCCTTCCCACCCTATTTCTTTTGCGGAAGTGGATCATGAACTGCAACATTTAAGAAAAAGAGAGCATGTGAGTAGCCTCGTTGCGGTCGCTGCGACCGTTTTGGCTATGATTACGCTCGGGGGGATCATCGGGGGAGGCCATGTGATTTTAGGGGCCCTTTGTGCGATCGCTCTGGTTGCGGCCGCTTATTCTTACTGCTGCCGCCTCGCCGATACTGGGTTGCGCAATAAATCGATGATCACAGCTCCTCATGTAGAGGCAAATCCTGTAGTGGACCTTTTTTCTAAGGTGACAGGAGCATTGAAAGGTCAGACAGAGGCATCAAGTAAATAGAGCTTTTAATTGACGGAGCGTCTCTTCTGCAGAGACCTTCTCTTCGACTTGCTGTTTTAGGAAACGGTTGACTTTGTCGATATATTTTAGGGCAAAGTCGGCGTTTTTATCAGATCCTGGCTTATATTCGCCGATCCGGATCAGGAGTTCGTTCTTCTTATAATTCGCTAACACTTCCCGCACTTTCCCAATCAGCTCCACATGTTGTCTGTCGGCGATCTGGGTGAGGACGCGGCTCACCGATGCGAGGACATCGATCGCAGGGTAGTGGTATTGTCGGGCGAGGTCGGTGGAGAGGATGATGTGTCCGTCGAGGATGGAGCGGACCTCATCGGCAACCGGCTCGTTCATATCGTCGCCCGCAACAAGGATGGTGTAGAAAGCGGTGATGGAGCCTTTTTCCGAATTTCCTGAACGTTCGAGGAGGCGGGGGAGAGTGGCGAAGACCGAAGGTGTATAGCCTGCGCGGGCGGGGGGCTCTCCTGCAGCGAGGCCCACTTCGCGGAGCGCTCTTGCAAAACGGGTCACCGAGTCCATCATCAAGATGACCGATTTCCCCTGATCGCGGAAATATTCGGCGATCGCAGTCCCCACATAGGCGGCGTTGATCCTCATTTGGGCCGCTTGATCGGAGGTGGAGATGATGATCACCGATCGCTTCATCCCCTCTTCGCCGAGATCGTGGATTAAAAATTCTCTCACTTCCCGTCCCCGCTCTCCGATGAGGGAGATCACATTCACATCGGCAACCGCATTCCGGGCGATCATCCCGAGAAGGGTCGATTTTCCGACGCCCGCTGCAGCGAAGATGCCGACCCTTTGCCCTTTTCCACAGGTCAAGACCCCGTCGATGGCGCGGACGCCGACAGAGATCGGTTTATCAACCATCCCCCTTTTGAGGGGATCGGGAGGGGTATTGAGAACTGGGTATCTCTCCTCCAGTTCAAGAGGTCCTTTAGTATCTTCATCCATCGGTTGGCCGAGGCCATTGAGGACTCTTCCTAAAAGTTGGGGGCCCACTTTGATGTGCATCGGCATCCGCATCGGGATCACTTCGGAGGAGGGGCCGATCCCTCTCATATCGCCAAGAGGGGAGAGGAGCACCTCATCTTTTGTAAATCCGACCACCTCTGCGGCCAGCGGCTCCCCATCTCTTTTAATGAGGCACACCTCTCCCATTTTGACTTGAGGCACAACGGCGCGGATGAGCATCCCGATCACTTCGGTGATCCGTCCGTGTACAGTGGTGAGCTCTACATCTTCGAGGTGGTTGAGCAGTTTATCAAAAGAGGGGGGTAGTTCCATTATAACTGCGTGTTCATGAGTTGTGTAATCGACTGGATCACTTTACCAAGGAGGGTAGAGGTGTAGGAGATCTCCTGTTGAGCGAGCCCCATTTTCACCTGAACCGATAACATCTCTCCTGGATTGATCGATGCGCCGCTAGCAGCCATTTTTTTCAGCTGCTCTTGCACCTGCATGAGTTGATCTTGCCCTTCATTCACCATGGCTAAAAAACGGGTGACACCCGAAGCTCCTGGGGGCATTTTCCCTTCGGGGAGCTGTAGGCCTAATTTCGATCCAGCGGTCCGCACATAGCTGTTCGCATCGGTCAGTTTTTGTCTCACCAGATGGCTTTGGGACCGTTTCAGTTTGAGGTTTTGATCGTTCAACTGTTTTTCTACAGTCCCTAAAGAGTCGTGCGCCTGTTTTGCTTGCGCAAGGACCGAATCAAAAGTAACAGATCCAGAGGCGACCGAGGAGCCGTTGGCCACACTCATTGGGGTGGGACCTCCGGGAGTCGCGGGAGTTCCTGGGGGCGTTTTATTTCCAGCCCCTTGCATGTAGGAATCAAACCCGGTTGGAGTTTTCCCCGGATCGATCGGCTTATCGAGCGATTCGGCCGGTTTGCCGGGATTGATCCGATCGGGACTTTTGTCTGGAGGGATCGCCATTACTTACTCTTGCCTGCAGGGCCGCCCGGTTTCTTGATGAACTTCTCGACAAAATCGATCGCAGAGCCAGCCATTTTTTTGATCTCAGGATCTTTCGATTTGAGTGTCTGTTCGAGGATTTTTTCCCCTTTATCCACCGAATTTGGCATCATCGCAAGGCAGAGCCCCATGAATGCTTTAGCCATATCGTTGTGTGGATCCACTTCAAGAACTTCTTCGAAATTTTTCACCGCTTGCTTCAGCTCCAGTTTATGGAGATGGAGGTAGCCAAATCCGAGTTTCGGCAAGATGTTTTTCGGATCGAGTAGTGAGGCCGCTCTAAAAAGTTTGAGCGCCGAATCTTCATCTGCCTGGTTGACCGCAATAAAGCCAGCCTCTGCCAGTAGGATGAAATCTTCTTTGTATTTTTTTGTCGGCATAACTTATTCCTTAATTGCTTATTGCGTTTTCTGGTTGCTGATTGCGTGGCTGATCACCGTATTGACCTGAGAGATCAAGTTGGAGATCGATTCACCCATCTGTGTCACTTGGCTCATTTGGAATTGGAGCAAGATAAACGTTCCGGGGGTCGCTTGGCTCATTTTACTCGCAAGACTGCGGACTTGTCTGACGAGATTGTCTTGGATTTTCTTATAGGCGGAAATCAAAGAATGGAATGAGATGGTCAGTCCTGGCATAGATGACATATAGATGGCTCCTATTTCACTTTTCGTAAGACTTTTTGTAAGGCGGCGTAGCCGTGTAAAAGGATCCCCAACTGGTCAAAATCCTTCTCATTGGCCCCTTCGCGCAAATGTTTTTTAATTTCGTGGATCCGTTTTTCAACTTTTTCCAAGATCTCTTTGCCCCGGCCTGGTATCTCTTTGATCTCCTTCTCAAGATCGAAAGCGAATTTTTCAGCGGGTTTATTTCCTAAACCGAACATAAGATAGCTCCTTTCATCGCGTGTAGTCGATTTTATATTTTAATCCATCTTTTTCAAGTACAATCGTACTTGGTTCGATGGAAGTGATCTTCATTCCATCAACTTGGTCACCCAAAGTATAGATCCGTCCATTCATCACAACGCTGTAGCCCCGTCCATCATAGGTCGAGCTGCCGGTCACTTGGTATTCTTGAGAGATATCGATGCCCGCTTTGCTTGGATGGACGGCGACTGCGAAATTTTTCACTGAGGAGATCCCTTTCACGCCGTTGATTTCTTTGAGCAATTTCTTAAATTCGGAGTCCATGTTTTCGTTGTACATTCCCGACAGGATTAGGTTCCCACTGGACAGCTGGAATGTGACAGCCCCCAAATTCTGATTGGCAATCAGCGCTTGGAGTTGGGTATTGAGTGTCTGTTCTACGACAATTTGGTTGTCTAGTCGATCTAAATAGGGGAAGTTCACTGTGAGGTATTCGTAGAGTTTGGTCGATTCTTCAGCCGAATCGATAAATCCAGAGACGACAAATTTTCCAGCTTGAGGGGCGTGGATCGCCACTCCGCGCCAAGCAGGGGTTGTAGAGATCACATCATTCATCATTCTCCAGACACCCTCATCGATCACCACATTATCTTCAACAGAGTGGATGAAGTCGATTTGCCCCAATCGGTATTTAAGCTCTTGGTAGTCGACAGGAGTTAATACGTGCCCCACTAAAAAGAGTTTGCCGCTTCCGGGGTTATAAGAGAATTGGACGTCGGTGAATTTGGCTAGCGCCTCTTTGATCTCAGATACAGGCTCTTTCTTCGCCAGTTCCACTCCATCTGGTTTGAAAAGGGAGAAGAAGCTCAAAAACATGATGAGGAAAATCGCTGCGGCAGATCCACCGATCAGGAGATATTTGGGGGGGATCGGCTCCTCTTTCCAGTTCCGTTTTTTCACCTCTTCGATTTGGGGCTCTTCGGCAGCCGGCTGATCCATTTTGGGAGCCTCATAAGAGGGGACCATCGGAGAGTAGATCGTATCTTGAGGAGCTTCCCGGTCGATGATCATGAAGACCGTTGTTCCGAGCGCGATCAGATCTTGCGGGGTGACCACTTTTCTCTCTGTGATCACCGATCCGTTGACGGCGATCCCATTTTTTGAACCGAGGTCTTCGATATCGATTGTCCCATCTGGCCTCACCTCTAACCGGGCGTGGTTGCGGGAGACGCTCAAGTCTTGGAAAACGATATCGCAAGAGTTGGGGTCTTTTCCAAGGGTGTAGACGCGCCCCTTCTCAATCCCGATTTCCGCCCCAGCATTGGGGCCGGCGATCACTTTGAGCATGAGGGGTGCTTCAGAGATCAGGTTGAAGGGGAGCTCCTCTTCAGCTCCTGAGTCCTCGAAAATCGTGTCGTAAGCGGTCAATTCAGGCTTCGATGGGGCAGGGGGGATCCGGAGCTCTTCAGCCTCTATAACAGGCTTTTGGACCGGCTTGGGAGGTTCTGCCATAACAGGCTCTTCCTCAACGGGTTCCACATCCCCAAAAATGTCGTCATAACCCCCCTTTTTCTTCTCCTCTTTTTTCTTCTCTGGAGGTGTCCCGATCTTTGGCACCTCTTCTTCAGAGTAGAGGAAAACGGTATTCCCAATTTGGATCCGATCCCCCTCTTTCAATAAGATAGGAGTGGTGGTCATTTCCGCTTCGTTAATGAGGGCTGGATTGACTCTGCTTAGGTTTTTGAGGTAGATCCCCTCGGGCGTTTTATTCAGACGTGCGTGTCTACGAGATACTGTG
>CAYWDE010000034.1:0-11769 GCA_964456885.1 uncultured bacterium
GCAGGGATCAAACGGCTCGTAAAACCCAAAACCCCGCACCATTTTTGCAATTTTCCCATCGACATTCGATAGCAAAGCAACCCGCACCCCTTTTTCTTTGAGCTCTGCGACCAATTGATACATTTCTGTGTTGATGCCGATAGCATCTCTAATCGCTCCCCTCACTTGACGGGTCCAATTTTTGGATAAATCGATTTTTTTCTCCTCTGCAAAAGAGAGCCAAGACTCTTGGTCTGCTAAGGTGTCATGCCCTTTAATTTTTTCTAAATCTGTTTCGGTGATTTGGAAAGCGGACTGTAAAAATCTCACAATCGTCTCTCTTTCTGGCATCTTTGTCATCACGCCGCCGAAATCAAAAACAATTGCCTGTGGCGCTGCAAAGAGAGAACTCGCAGCGAGAAATCCGAGTACATATTTTTTCATGATGAGTCTCCAGATTGAAGTTTTGAGGAGCTCTATTATACGCCCAAGAAAAGGGGTTTACAACCCCCCATTTCTTATTACAAGGAGATAGCGGAGTCAACTACAGACTTAAGTTTATCTGACCAATCGGCATGGATCCCTAATTCCCGTTCAACAGCGCCCAACTCCGCCCCTTTCCGCTCGCCTAATGAAGCCAACGCATTTTGCAACCCATTTGAGCTTGTCGCGACGGCACAAAGTCCATTTCTGACGAGAATATCATCATAAGGCTCAGGCCCCACTTGAATCGTTGGGATCCCCGCAAGGATAAATTGGGGCCCCATGCTGGTCTGATAGTAGAGGATCCCATCGGCAATAACTTGAGAATCCTCAGAGCTCATCCCCGACACAAAAAACGGAACAACCCCTTTCTCTTCGCTCTTCCACTTCTGCAAAAGTTCCCCATCGATATTTTGCCCCTTTGCACCCGGATGCTGCTGGAGCAGGAAGACAAATTTAGAGAGATCGAGCCCCTTCAAAAATCTCAATAGAGCAGGAAAAGCATTTTGGAAATACTCCCTATTATTGCCCCCTGTATAGACCACCACTTTTTGCCCCCGATCCTCTAACCGCAACTGCTCAAAAAGGTTTTTTCGAACCACTTCCCGATCGGAATGGCGTCTAGCCCCGATTTTCTCCGCTTGAGCCAAAGGGTAATAGCCGATCCCCACCCTCTTTTCATTCGGCAAAGGGATCTCTTTAGAATCCTCTTCAGAAATTTTTCCGCTAGCGAGCTTCCCATTCGCAAAGAGCACCCGCTCAGCTGCAATCATCACTTTTGCCGCAACAGTTGAATAGCCCCCAGGGACAAAAGGCTCCGGATTATCATAATAGGCACAGCGGAAAGTTTTGGGAGCCTCTTCACTCAATGCCTGCTGGAGAGAAATATTAAATGGGTGCCCCACATCTGTGATCACAACCGCCGCTTTTGAACAGGCTTTAGCGACCTCAACGGCTCTCTCTTTTTCAGAGGTATTGTCTAATGAGAAAGGGTGTAAGTTCTTAGCCCCCCTCTGCTCAAATTTCTGCAGAGCGGGCCCTGAGGCGTAAATTTCTACTTTATACCCTCTCTGAGTTAAATCTTCGGCGAAGGTGGCAAAATGGTCGGCAGGGCCTCCATGACAAGCGATAAAACAGATAGCAGCAGATACTGAGGCAGACATTATGAGCTCCAAAAGAGGGGCTATTTTACCCCCGCTACTCTTAAAGCTTCCATCTTAAAGATTCTTTGATCCTGCCCCCTTTTTTCGCCCTATTTCTTGGTTTAGAAATTGTCCCTCTTCTGCTACATTCCGAAAAAGGGACTTTGGACCGGCCTGAAAGTCGGTCTCTCAATCACATTCGGCATACCTAGTGAAGCGGACAGAAAACTACAAAACTTTAGAAGAGAGGCTCCAGATTCTGAAAAAAGAGTCGGAGCACCGATCGCTTTTGGTTGGAGAAATCATCGAGCTCCTCTCAGGGAAAGGGAGATCTTGTATTCTTATCGTTTTGAGCCTCCCTTTTTGCCAACCGATCCAAATTCCTGGATTTTCCACCCCTGTAGGTTTATTCATTGCTCTAATAGGTTTAAGGATGATTTTTGGTAAACATGTATGGCTTCCGAAGAAACTCTTAGACAAGAAGATCCAACCAGCCACTCTAAAAAAGATCAGCTCGATCACCCTCTATTGGGTAAAGAAAGCATCCCGTTGGGTACACCCTAGGCTCCCTTGGTTCTGTAGCAATGCGAAGGTGCAGGTTCTGAATGGATCTGTGATTGCAGTTCAGGGACTTTTATTGGCACTCCCGATCCCCATCCCCTTTTCGAATTTAGGGGCCGCCTGGTCGATTTTTTTGATCGCTTTCGTCACTTTATAAGATGACGGCCTTTTTGTCCTTCTTGGCTATCTTGCAGCTACGATCTCGTTCCTATTTTTAGTGTTTATAGTTTTTGAAATTCACCTTCTATTTTTCAAAACCTACACTATTTAAATAGTTATCGATCAACTCTATTTGGACAAGCTCCCTCTCATATCTTCCGAGCAACAGAGAAATAGGGGTGGCCCCCCTCTCCAGATCTGAAGACCCCTTTAAATCGGAGATTGCCTCGATAAGCACTTCCCGCCGCTCGTGGATAAAATCGGTAAAAGGGTAGCCCTCCTCAACAGAAAAAGAGGCTTTAGGTTTTTTTGCTAGAACAGCTTGAATGAACACCTCTGGATAACACTCTCCCCCATCGATGAACCCGAGAAGCCGGAGGAAAAGAAACTGGGAAAGCAATTGAGGCTCTGAAAACTCTTCATGCTCATATTTCCGATCGAGATCAAAAGAGGCAACCCATCTGTTAAACTCTTCAAAATTTTTTTCCTCAATTGCTTCAATGAGGGGTGAAATATCTTGTGGTGAACTTCTTTTCCGAGGAGCGTAATCTGTTTTTCCCATTGCTTCTTAGAACCTGTGCTAATACCGTTTTTCGTCGCTTTTGGGAGCTATTTTAATCGATCCACCCAATTTACTAAATGGGAAAGGGAGAACGGGTCATTGCCAGCGACCTCTCCGAGGCACACTTGGCCCTCCGATTTCGGTTTCGCTGTGGGAGCCAAGGCCAGGGCGTGACTGACCCCGAATGCTCAATCTCCTCACAAATTCTCTTGCCTCATTAGGCTGAAGATTTGACTTCACATAGTCGGGTTTCTGCTTTTTTTTATGTTTGGCGCCGCTGCTTTCCAAGAGCTTATAAATCTCAACAAAGTGGTTCAATTTAACCCCGTCTGAAGCTTTATCTCCCATAGCTACAGCTAAGTCTAGAGGGGTATAGCCGTTGTATTTAGCACTCTCATGTACATGCTCCACCTCCTGCTCCACATCGACCCTATGGGTCTCTAAAATTGTTTTCACAATCGCTTTGTTCCCTTTAGCAACCGCTAAATGGAGGATGGAAAAACCTCCACACTCATCAACGTAAGGGGTCTGTTTTCTCTGACTTAGGTCTATCTCTAGGTTTTTCAAAAGATCTAAAAAAATAAAATGGAAGGCCGTTTGCTGCGGCAGAGTATTCGTGGACAACAGGAACTGCTCTAAAGCGTAATAAATGGGGGGTACTTTGATAGGAGATTCTAACCCTGAACTTTTGGGGCGGGGCGACGCAGCCACAGGGGGGGAAATTCCGAGAGAGAGGGAAGAGGCCGCCTTTTTATTCACCTCTCTTTCGAGCAAGTTGGGCTCGACCGACATTTCCCTATTTATATCAATTTTCCCCTCAGCCAACATTTTTTTCACCTTAGCTCCATCAGCGCTCTTGACAGCCTCTTGGAACTCTTTTGTCCGTTGCTCAGAAAATTCTTTTCCAGTCCGTGGTGAAAATATATTTCTAACGACTCCTGCGGTCTTCGACTCCTCATCTCCCAAAATCCGCTCCAACATTCCCCGTAATTGACGAAGATGTCCTGTGTCGAGCCTTTTCATTTGCTCCGCAATCACTACAACTCGACAATCCTGCATGATTTCAGAATCTGGAAAATCTGTATGGGGAACTCCGTTAGTTTTAGAAAGACCGTTAAGACCGGGAGAGGCCATCTTTTTTCTCCTTGATGAGCCGTGAATCTTAACGATCGACTTACATTTAGTAAAGATTTTTTTAAGAGGCGGCTCAATCGGGAGAAAAGGGGGGCTTCATAGAGTGCAAAAGCTTTTCCCGATTAAAGGTAGTGAGAAAAATCTTCTTATCATCTTTACCCCAAGTGACAAAAATTTTCTCCTCCTCAATGACAAGCCCTCCCGGGAAAACTACTTTGGATCGATTCGCTTCAGTGTAGTCGGTCTGGTTCCCAAGCGGTGCAGGAGTCATTGCACGGATATGGAAAGGGGGCTCTTGATCAAATAAGTAAGCTCCCATCACATAGGCTCTCCGTTTTGCAACTTCATCGCGGAAACTGGAGTGGAAAAATGTGAGAAATTGGTCCCCAACAAGATAGGCAGGAGTCCCTCCCCGGATCTCTCCTAAAGTCCAATTCCAATTAAAGTTAGAGCGGGCAACCTCTTGGCAATAGCCAGTATTCAAATCGACTTCTAAAATAACACGGGGCCGGTCCGAATAGATCAGGTAGAGCTTATCTCCAGAGACAAAGGGGCTCCAATTCTTCTCCACAGGAGCTGCGTGAAAATAGCTCAATAATTTCGCCCGCTCTTTCAAAACAAAAATTCCCCTCTCTTCTATAATCTCTCCGAAATACATCGCCGTTTTCCCCTTTGTCTCTAATAAAGGGAGGTCATTAAAAAAGAGGAAAATCTGATTCCCAACATTGAAAAGTCTCCCATCTTCTGCAGTTAATGAAAATTTCGGAGCATAAGAGGCGATATTGAGTAACTGAACGCTCTCTTCAGAAACATTGAAATTTTTATCTAACTTGACAACTCCGATGAAAGAGGTGTCTGTACGGAAAGGGTTTTTTAGTTTTACCGGATATTTACTAATAAAGCGAAAAGAGAGGAGATACCCCTCTTGATACGGGATAATCGACGGGTTATACGCGTTCGGATAGCCAGGGATGTTGATCTGTCTTGTATCTAAAATAGCACTATTAGAAAGGAGGTGCTCAAATCCCGTATCTGGTTTCGCCGATGCAAAGAAAGGGGCAAGAGCCAAGAGGAGGCTAATAAGCATATTGAACATTGATCACCCCGCTCCGGAATTGAGCACTATTCCTCCCAAAGGCTGAGAACCAGCACCCCCCGATAATCCCTAAATGTTTACTAAAATTGTATTCGATAGCGGGAGCAAAACTTAAATTCTCCGAAGAGGGTTTCCCGACAGAGGCAAATTCCCCATCAAAATTGATCCCCGGATTGCCGAAAAAGGGGGTCCCATTCGTATAGGTATAAAGAGTATCTAATGCAAACACCCAGTTTCGGTTCAAGGTGATTTCAAAACTTGCGACCCCTTGAAACCGATTGCCTGGCAACGCTTTCCCTTTCGCCCCAAAGCCCCCTCCGTAAGCGTTAAACCCATGAACATCGACCGGAGTATTGACCGTATACTCGGCGCTCAAAGTCATACTCAAGAAATGGCGACTATATAAGGAGAATACTTTATAAAAAATCAGATCAAATTGGGTGGCAAAAGTTCCCCATCCTGTCAGATCGGTCGATAATTTTCTGGGACGAAGATACTCAAACCTTCCAGTGGGAAAAACCTCTCTAACGGCCAATTTAATCCCCGGGAAATAGGGGGTTAAATCGGGCTCCATCAGCTGAAAATCCAACCCAACCGTTAAATCACCAGGGTAGCCATCTTGTTCAGTGGAAGTGATGTTATAGACCACTTCAGGGATGATATTGAGATCGCACCAAGGGGTCAATCCGAAAAAACTCAAAAACTGCGCCTTCAAACTATAGAAATTCTCATCTGCTGAAACGACCTGCCGATCCTGATTGTAAGAACCTGTATTCGTTATAGCATAGAGGTACGATTTAACGACAAAATCCCCATAAGGAACCGCAGCCCCTTTCGGAGCCAATAAAGGGCCTGTTAGCCAGGGTACAGATTGCGCATTGAGGAGGCCCCCAAAGAATAAAATGCCCGCTAAAACCCATTTTTGCATCTAAATCTCTATTAGAAATTGATTTGAATCTGTGCCAAAGCGCATGCCTTTTTATAGGCTTCTTCAGCCTCTTTATATTTCGCCTCTGCTTGATCTGCAGATTGCTGAGCATGCTCGATCATCCAGGATTGAGGATCCTCTTCTGATAACATTTGCGCAGTCACCTCTTTCATCTTCCTAGCTTCCCCTAAGTAACTCATCGCTTCGCATACTTTATAAATCGTTGAGGGGTTCAAATTGTTTAAAGTAGCCTGAAAGGTAATTTTTTTTGAACCCATAATAGATAAAAATCTGCCGAAGATGAAACCTCGCTCCTCAAAGATAGAGAGAATCGGTTTAGGGATCTCCTCAGAATGGGAAAGAACTAGCCTATTTGGGAATGTTTCGTTATTGATTTTAAGATCTCTCATCTCGATCGAGATTTGAGCTAATGCTGTTGCCATTATGGCACCTCATATAAAAATGCGGAAATTTACTATACACACTCCTCTCTTTTCATAACAATCGAGACCTATTTTAAATATTTATTGACATAGAAGTGAAATTTTAATTACCTTCTTGGCCAAAAATTTACGAAACTTAAATTTGAGGACAAACGATGGCTAGCATCTCTTCAGCACACCCTAGTTCTTCTTTCGACTGGATTCTCAAACCCGCTTTTGGCTACGGAAGAGAAGAGAGAGAGAGAATCGTTGAACAATTTTTCAATCAGACGTCAAAAACGATCCTCGATCATTCTAACGAGATTTGGGAAAAGGTGAAGCGGGGAGATTACAAATGCCGACTCCTCTATCCAGAAAAGATCGATTCGGCAGCACCTAAAGGAATTGTCGTTATGGGAAGAGGGGTTACAGACCGTTTTGAGAAGCTGGGGCTCCCCTCTTGCTTAGAAATTCAAGTGCTATCCCCCCTTAACTCTCATGACCAAGAGATTCCCGCCCTTTACGAAGCGCTCGTCAGCAAAGCCAAAGAGGAGGCGCATGAATTAAAAGGTCACTCTATTTTAATCACCCTTTCAAAGACTCAGAAAACAGCCGCCTATCTATTCGAAAATCAGGGTTTCCGAGCCGTTAAAAATGATGAGAGGCCGGGAAATATTTCATTAGGGTTGAATTTACCTCTCAACGGCAACGGGTCTGCTGGAGCCAAAAGGGGGGCCGAAGAGGCAAAAACAGCTATTCCAGAACCCAAAAGGAGAAAAATAACTTTCCCCGAAAATAGGGGAGAGAAAAGGGGTTCTGTGGAAGAGCTTGAAAGAGAGAGAAAAAAGGGTAGAACCGAAATGCCGGCTCAAAGAGAACCTGAGCGTCCTCTAGGGATTACACTGAAAAAAGTCTATATCCATCATATCAGAGCAGGTCGGAAGACCATTGAAGGGAGAGTAAATTCGGGGATGTTTAGGAATTTAAGAGAAGGGAGACTCGTCCGTTTTTTTTATTTCCACGACCAAACAGATGATGTGATCTGTAAGGTACAATGGATCAACCGCTACTCCTCTTTTAGAGAGATGTTGGAAAAAGAGGGGTACCAAGCTTGCGTCCCTGAAGCCTATTCGCTGGAACACGCTGTCGAGATTTACAACTCAATCCCCAATTACACAGAGAACGCCGCAAAATTCGGTGTGTTAGCGATCAAGCTAGAATTGCAGAGGTAAATAATTTTATGTCTCAACCCCTCTCTTTTCGCAGTGAATCTTCGGCCGAATCTTGGGAAGTTGTTTCCTATAAAAAAAAACCTGAGAGTTCTCCTTTATTACGAAAAGAGGCCTCTCCTTGGAAGCCAAAGCCTGCAGATCAGCTCCGTCAAGTCACTCAAGTTTTTGCCCGGGCAACTCTTGAAGAAAAAAAAGAGGCTCCAGCTCCCCAAGGAGATAGCTCTCCGGTTCGGGAGCGGGCAAGACCTTTTCAGATTGTCCCGAATGTACATCAAGATGATATCCATGGGTGTCTTCGACTCCCCGATCAAACCTTCATCAGCGGTTCAAAAGATGGGAGTTTGAAGAAATGGGATCTAAATGGGAAATGGATTTGCAACGTCTACCTCCCCCCTAAAATTAACTACTACAGCTGGATCACTGCGTTAGCCCCTTTAGGGAGAGATTATTGGCTGAGTGGGACAAGAGACGGATACGTAGACTACTGGAATGTGGAAGGTTTTTTGGAAAAAAATCTCCAAACTCCTCCTAGAAATCTTCCGAACGACCACAAGTGCAAAGAGAGAAATGTACAGAGGATTAACTGCCTTGCCGATTTGACCCATTTCACCCCAGATACCTATACATTTTTAGCGGGGCGACCCACCCGATTTTCTCTCCACTCACTCAAAGATCAAGGGCTAAAGAGGCATTGCGAAACAAGTAAAAATGATTGGGTCTATTGTATCCATCCCCTCTCAGCGAACTCTTTTCTTGTTGTGACAGGGACAAATCTAGATATTTGGAAGTCGGCTCACCTTTCCCATTGGGAAAAAGATCCTCTGATCACAGAGCCCTATCAAAAACCAACTGATCCCAATGAGGTGCGCCCCTTTATTTCTGCCGTGACTCCTTTAGATGGGAACTCCTTCGGATTAGCTGTATTTGATGGATCGGTCCGAGTTTACGATCTGGCCCGCAAAATCCTTCTCTCAAAAAGCGTGGAGCACAAAAAAAGGGTTTGGACTGTTGAGAATCTCCGCCCCCACATGGTTGCCAGCTGCGGAGATGATGGGTACATCAAACTTTGGGATTTACGACAGATGAAACATTCAACAGCGACACTTCAAGATAATCTAAAGGAAAAAGCGCGCGTCTCTGTTCTCCTTTCTATCAATGAGGAGACATTAATGTCTGGCTCTTGCCCAGATGAGGTGAGAATTTCAAAGGAAAAAGCGCAATTCTCTTTTTGGGATTTGAGAAAGATTTAAGGAGTAGGGATGTCTCAGTTAATTTCTCCTGAAAAAACCGATCAATACAATCTACAATCTCTCCCATTTCTCCCTTGGCAAGAGGAGAATTTTTCTGTTCTCTTCGATACGGATTTGAAAATTGCAGCCATCTTTAAAAATAGCTGCTTCGATACCATTCAACTCTCTTCCAAACCATCTCTCTGGCTCGTCTGTGTTGAGAAAAATTGCGAAGAGCCCCTCTTTTTTGAGCTTAAATATGACGCTGAAAAGGGCCCCTTTATTTACAAAAGATCTTCTGCCCATCCAGAGATGATCAACCAAGAAGAGCTCCGGAAAAAAGCTAAAATTCTCTTCCAAGAACTTTTAACAAAACAGATAGGTAAAACTCCATGACAGCGATAGGGTTTCAGAAAGGGAGTGCTCCTTTTGGAGGATCTGCTCCTGCAGAAAGGCAATTCATTCAAGTTACCAAAGAGAATGGCTATCTGCCTGTTGTGAGGCGAATTTTTGAAGAGATTTTAACCCCCTTGTACGGCTCTCAAGAAAAAGCACTAAACCAAATCGGACGAGGGGAAGATCGCCTCTGCTATCTTTTATATGAAAATAAGGAACCCCTTGGTGTCATCGTTTTTAAAAGGGTGTTAAGCGATGAATTTGCCGAGGTGGGGATTGAAAAGAGTGTAGAAATTAAGTCCCTTTTTCTAGTGAATTCGGCGAGCAATTCGGGAAAAGGGTTAGGTAGTGCCCTCCTCAACAAAATCGCCGAGGAGGTATTCCGTCTTAATTTGGGGCACAAATCTTTTCACGTGACGGTGAGCGAAACGAAAAGAGAATCGTTGATCTTCTTTTTAAACAGAGGGTTTAGCATCAACCAACTTTGGCTAGGTAAATACCAGAAAGGGACAAGGGAATATCTCCTCTCATGCTCCGCAGAAAAAATCCACTCTTTAGTTCAAAAATCTCCCCCTTTTCAAGTGGGTCAAAACGAAGAAGAGGAGAAGAAAGGGGCCATTCCCTGGAAAGATCTCCCCCCTCAAGTTCTCGGATTCATTCCGAATGCACATTGGGGTCGTGTCCATGCATTAAAGCTCTTATCTGACAAGACATTTGTTAGCGGATCAGAAGACAATACACTCCGTAAATGGAGCGGTGAAGGGAAATTAGTCAGAGCAATTAGAGACGTTGAACCTTGGGGAATCGACTCAGCAAACTGGGTCACTGCGATGACCGTCTTAAATCAGGAGTACTGGGTCAGCGGCGAAAGGAACAGCCGGATCTGCTTATGGAATACAGCGGGAGATTATATCCGAGATTTGACTCCGAAACTCCCCCGGTTACAGCACTTCAGCAAAGAGAATAATCGGAGAAGGGTCAACTGTTTAACAGCCGGAGTAAACCCTTTTAAACCGACCCTTTTCGTCGGTTTTCCCACCCTATTTGATGAGTACAATGTCATTGAGTCGAGGACCGTCTCCTCCACTAAAGTTTCAGATAATGATTGGGTCTATTGTGTCCACCCAATAGATGAGAACCATCTTCTCGCAGTGACTGCTGGCAAATTAGAAGCGTGGAGCAAACAAGGGGTCGAGTGGAAAAGGGGGAAAACACTCCTTCATGAACCTAAAAGAAGCTTCAAAACCCGCTTTCACATCACTTCACTCACACCTCTTGAATCGTCTCCAAACACATTCGCTGTAGGGCTTTTCGGAGGAGCGGTGAAGGTGGTTGACGCAACGGAAGGGAAACTGATTTGGGAACAGAGAGAGCATCAGGACCATGTCTGGTCGGTTGAGAATGTGACACCAGAAGTATTTGCGACAGGTAGCGAAGACCATACACTAAAACTGTGGGATGCCCGTCTTGGGAAAAGCGTTTGTACGATTAAAGATTCAATCGGCCCTATTTCCTCTTTACTCCGATTGACGCCTCAACGTCTTGTCGCAGGATCGAGCTCAAAAGACCCGATCGGAGAAAATAAAGGGGGCGCACGCCTCACTTTCTACGATCTCCGAAAATAGAGCCCCTTGGCTCATTAAATCTTCATTTTATGCTCTTCTTTAAGAGCTAAATAGGAGGGGTCTTTAGCGGCTTTCTGCCAATATTTTTTAAAGATCTGGGCAGAGAGATTTTTTTCTGGATCGAGATCATCCGGCAGAAGCTGCTTGATTCTCTCCCTCTTCTCCTCGGGCCCTGCGGTGAGAGAGCTCTTCTTTTCCCCCTTTTTACGCACCCGTTGTGGATTTTGACCGAATTTCTTCCCTGAGGCGTGCCAATAGTACCGCCTGCTGCGGGTATAACCCATTTGCAAAAATTTCCGGGCCATATCAGCGCCCACAAAATCTCCCTTTTCTAAATATTTTAAAAAGAGGGCGTAGATTGTTTTTCCGCTTTTTTTCGCGTCCTGAGCCGTTTTAAATTTCCAGTGGGGGAGAATTTCATCCTTGTAAGGCTGAACGAGCAAAACCCCCTGCTCCCCTCTCCCGATCCGATACAGTTCAGGATTTTTCCGAAAATCTAAGGTTTTGTAATCTAAAGAATAATCGAAGGTTTGCACCTTTTTACTCCGGACCATTAGTCACCCCCTTTTTTTAAAGCCCGGGATCAGTGCCGGGCTTCGAATTCAAGGAAAATTATAAACCGGAAATAGAGACATTCCCCTCTAAATCGATCGTGAACTCGTTCAGAAGCGCATGCGGCGCTGTTTTCGCAACTCCTGCAGCCTTGTTAAAGTTCAGAGGAATATGGGTATCTAATTTCTCTTGCGCCACCAGCTGTTTATGCTCTTCTAAAACCCGAGAGAGAAAAGGGAGTCCAAGGACAACAGCTTGTGAAATCCGCT
>CAYWDE010000035.1:0-11225 GCA_964456885.1 uncultured bacterium
AGTCGAGAGGAGACCGCTCAATCTTTTGCTAAGAAATTCAATATTCCAAAGGCTTATGGCTCTTGGCAAAAACTTTTGGAAGAAGAGATCGATATAGTGGCGATAGCCACTCCTCCTCTGGTGCAGCAGGAAATTACGGATGCTTTTATATCACGAAAAATCCCCCTTTTTTTAGAAAAACAAATTGGACTCGATCTTTTACGAAGTCAACATTGGCTCTCAAAAGTTCAAGAGCATCAGATTCCCACTTGTGTCAATTTTATTTTCCCGGAGTTGCATACTTGGCGGCTCATGCATAACTACTTAAAGGAAGGGAGGGTGGGGCCAATTCGGCATGTTTTTTTAAATTGGCGGATGGAAAGCTACGATCATTGCCGGAAAACTCCCTATATTTGGAAAACGGTAGATGCTCTGGGCGGAGGTGTTTTGCAACATTTTCTTAGCCACAGTTTCCATTACTTAGAAAATCTCTTTGGGGAGATAAAACAGCTCCGATGCACATTGAGCTCAGCACCCGATTTGTCTCCTAACGGGAGCTCTTCGGCGACTCTTGATCTGATTTTTGAAAATGGTCTAATCGTTCATGTGGCCGCTTCTAATGCCGCCTATTCAGGAATAGGGCATACCTTGGAAATTTATGGAAGCGAAGGGGCCCTTTTTTTGAAAAATGAGACGAAAGATCCGGTATTAGGTTTTAAACTGTATTCTGCAATGCGTGGGAAAGAGGTCGAGCTGATTGATGCAGAGGCGGCTTACCATCCTTATCCACTTTCTGATAGTAGAATTCCCCCTATCAAGCGATTAGTCGATCAATTTATCGATTCTGTAGAAGGGAAAGTGGGGAGACACCCGACACTCAAAGAGGGGTATCGTGTACAATTTCTCCTAGATTGCGCTAAAAGGGCTGCGGAGAGCCATACTTTATTAGATGTTAAGAGGACGACACACGGTTTTAGTACAGGTTCTAAGTCGTTAAATGAGCTTTCTCTGTTTTAAGAAATAAATTCATTTGTGTTTTCCAAAGAGTAGAATAACGCCCCTTTAATTCGATTAGGTCCCTATGAGTCCCATCTTCCACTATTTTCCCTTCATGAAATACTAAAATCCGATCCATCCGAAATAAGGTTGATAAACGGTGGGCAATTACAAGAGTTGTTTTACCTCCCATTAATTGCGATAAACTATCTTGAATATAACCCTCGGTAGTGGAGTCTAATGAGGAGGTTGCTTCGTCTAAAATAAGGATAGGAGCGTTTTTTAAGATAGCTCTTGCAATGAGGATCCGTTGTTTTTGCCCCCCTGAAAGTTTGACACCCCGCTCTCCAACCAAGGAGTCATACCCCTTTTCAAGGGCTTCAATAAATTCGTGACAATGGGCTTTTTTAGAGCTTTCGATCACCTCTTTATCAGAAGCTTCTAAACGTCCATAGCGGATATTTTCCATCAATGAGCGGTGAAACAATAAAGGATCTTGGGGAATTAGACTGATCTGGTCTCGAATCGATTTTTGAGTTACTTTTTTTAGATCTTGACCATCGATTTCAATACTTCCTGAACAGACATCAAAAAAACGGAGAATTAGATTGATAAAAGTGGTTTTACCGCTTCCAGAAACTCCGACGATCCCCACTTTAGATCCAGGATATATAGTCACCGATTTGTTAAAAAAAAGGGGAGACCCTTTTTTGTATTCAAAATGAACATGATTAAAAACAATTTTCCCTTCTGTTACACGGAGAGGTAGATCAGGATTTGAGTCGGTCAGCTCACGTTGGGTTAAAAGGGTTGAAAGAGCCTGTTTGCAAGCACCTAGTTCTTCAGAAAAATTAACGAGTTGGCTAGTGATGAGGAAAACATCTCGAACAAGAACTGTGACCAGCGTCAAAATCAGAGCAAAATCACCTATAGTGATATGATTTTGAGAGCGTTCATAAATTAACAGTGAAATCATCCCAGCTGTTAAAAAGGTGATCGAAAACCCATAAAAGATTTTGGTTTTAATTAAAAACCATTGCAAATGCCGATCATTTGCAACAGAGGCGTTTAATGAGTGTAAGAGTTCTTGTTTTTCGTGATCTTCACGAGCATATAATTTGATCGCAAAGATATTTGCTATGCTGTCCCCGATTCTACCTATCACCGTGCTGCGGGATTTAGAATAATTTTCTGCATAGTTTTGTGATTTTTTAGTCAGAAAAATAGAAATTCCGATAAATAGGATATTCCAACCGATTAACAAGCCAGCAAATAGAGGGTGGACAAGATACATTGTAATAGAGCCAATCGTTAAAGAAAATAATCGAGAAATAAATTGGTCTATAATGTGGTAAATAATTTGAATAGCTCCTCTACTAAGATCGTTGATTTTTCCTGTTAGGCTCCCCCCTAAATTTTCTTGAAAATATCTATAAGAATGCCGTTCTAAATAATCGAATACCTCTACTGTAATTTCACTTTTTATTTTTGGAAATATTGAAAGCAATATCCAATCATAAAACCTTAAAACGATTGTTGTAAGTAACGTTAAGAGTACATATAAAGTGCTCGGAATCCATAGCTCATGAAATAAATCTGTTTTCTCAATCTCTATTGCGGCCATTTGGTCGATTAAGAGTTTTAAGCAGTAAGGATTTAAAGATATGCTGATAGCCCAAAATAACGAGGCGCTAATAAGCCCTAGCAAGCTGAGCTTATATCTCTTGCAATAAAACCATAAAAACTGGGGAAGGGTTTGTGGCAGCATAAAAAATTGATCCCAATTTTAGACTTAGGTTACGTATTTTTCCATGAAATGGTTGTTTGGGAGAAAAATAGATTTTGATAGTATCCTCGGTCATGGAATTCAGCTCAGCCCCTACTCTCAATCAAAAACTCTATCCTGAACACCATTTCGTTAAAGCAGGCGTTATTAAATCTTGCCAAATTTGTAGCTCGACCAAGCTACATGTTGTTTTAGATTTAGGGCATCAACCTCTATGTGCCTCTATGTTAAGCGCAGAGGAATTAAACAAGCCGGAAACAACCTACCCTTTAAGAATGGTATGGTGTGAGAACTGTTCCGGTGTGCAGATCGATTATTGTGTAGATGGATCGGAAGTTTTTTTCCCTGACTACCCTTACAGAAGTGGAATTACGAGAGAGTTAGCAGAATATCAGACTCAAATAGGGTCATCTTTGATCCAAAAATATGGGTTGAACTCCACCGATTTAGTGGTAGATATCGGTTCAAATGATGGGACCCTTTTAACCAGTTTTCGACGAAAAGGGATCCGGGTACTGGGAGTTGAGCCTACCAATATTGCACACATTGCTCAAGAAGAGGGGATCCCTACCCTTCAATCTTTTTTTGATATTTCAATTGCTAAAGAGATAAAAACTAAGCATGGATCGGCCTCTTTAATCACAGCTACGAATATGTTCGCTCATATGCAAACAATTGGGGAAGTAGTAGTAGGGATATACGAATTACTTAAAGAGAATGGGGTGTTTGTTGCAGAAACCCACTATTTACTCGATGTAATTCAAGGGGGGCAATTTGATACGATCTATCACGAGCATTTGCGCACCTATTCCTTGACCTCTTTAATTAAACTATTTGAACCTTATGATTTTACAGTCACAGATGTGGAACGGGGGAGCCGATATGGGGGGAATATCCGGGTCCATGTTACTAAAGGAAAAGGGAAATCGGTAACCCCCGCTGTCGCCCAACTGATTCAGCAGGAAAAAGAGGCGGGGCTTGATCAATTGGCTACCTATAAGCGATTCTCAGATCGAGTTCAAAGGGCCCGTTTAGAATTTATAGATTTTTTGATTCAGGCCAAAAAAAGGGGGGAAAATATTGTTGGTAATTCTTGTCCTGGCCGCTGTTCAACGCTCTTGAATTATTACGGCATTAATAGGTCACTTATCCCTTATTTAGCGGAACAGCCCACCTCTTTAAAGTTAGGGAAATTTCTTCCCGGTAAACATATACCGGTGGTGGATAATCAAATTCTGATCGATCAGCAGCCCGATTATGTCGTGTTAATGGCCTGGCATTATGCTCAACCTATTATGGAACAGCTGAAGGCGAGGGGGTTGCGATCTGATTTTGTAGTTCCTTTGCCCGATTTTAAACTGATTCGAAATGAAGAGATTTTTTCTTGAAAATAGGGAGACGGAAAAATTTCCCCTCTTCAAAATCTTCTTTTGAAAGCCGTTTTGCCTCTAGTTTATCGTACAAATGCCTCATCCCTTGTTCTAGAGTATATTCAAGTTGAAAAGTGGGGAAAAGGTTTTTAAGGAGATTAAAATTTACTCGATAATCTCTTAAATCTCCTTTTGATTCCCCGGTGAAAATGATAGGGGCTTCTGGGTAAAAAATCTGTACTTTACTCGCGATCTCTTTTACTTGGTAATTTTCTGTATTCGATCCTATATTGACCGATTTTCCCTGAATTTTACTACTTGGCGCTTTCATGAATAGAATCAGAGCCCGCGCCATATCTTTCACATGGATCAGAGGTCTCCAGGGTGTTCCATCACTTGTAATCCGGATGTCCCCTCGTGAATAGGCGGAAGCCATAAAATAGTTCACAACGAGGTCAAGGCGTAGCATGGGAGAGTAGCCGTAGGCAGTTGCAAATCGGAGACAAGCTACAGTAAAAGAGGAGTCGGCTAACTGTAAAATACCAGACTCTGCCTCAATTTTTGATGCAGCATAAACGGACTGAGGCGCAAGTGATGCCCCCTCATCTACATCCAGAGAAGATCCTTTCCCATATATAGAACAGCTACTAGCAAATAGAAAGCGTGAAATCCCAGCCTTTTTTGCAATAGAAGCGAGATGCACTGAGCCATCTCTATTAATAGATCTAGTTACATCGGGATTTAGTTCACCCATGGGGTCGTTAGAAACAGCGGCTAAATGGACAACACAATCAAACCCTGCTAAATGAGAAGGCTCTAATTTTCTTATGTCGATAGATAATTCGTGGTCAATCGATATGGGTCGTTCAAAGCTGCTTTCTTGATATAAATTTAAGTCGCATCCTGCGACAAAATGGCCCTCCTCCTTAAGTAATTGGATGAGATGAGCTCCTACATAACCTCGATGACCTGTGACAAATACTTTCACTATTTTATCCTTTTTTAAATTTTAATAGCTGGTTGGGTCGGAAATACGTCCCCTCTTAGCATCGATTTTGATCCAAGAGTCGGGGCAAAGATCTCTTGTGTCCATCCCTTCAGACCAAATAAGAGGGCAAACAACTTGTTGATCAGGGTTCTGGTTAAGCCAAGCAGTCCACCAGCCGAAAGTAGAATTGGTGATGATCATATGTTTGCATAAAGTAAGGAGATAAAAATCGATATAGGAAGGCTCACTTTCAATGAAAAAGACCTCTTTCCCGGAGAGGTTCGCACGGGCAAAATCTAGATTGTTGCTGCTGACAATAAAGAGAGAAGAGGGAGGGAAAAGAGCCATTGCTTTTTCCAAGTAATCCCTCCCATATTGGATGCTA
This sequence comes from uncultured bacterium, assembly GCA_964456885.1. Classification (GTDB taxonomy): domain Bacteria; phylum Chlamydiota; class Chlamydiia; order Chlamydiales; family SM23-39; genus REEB52. The sequence goes on from CAYWDE010000035.1 coordinate 5,505, forward strand.
TTTACCGAATCATTATAGTACCGAATTTGAATTCCAACGGTGTTTGGATGTTCAATCAGCCACCTGTATTTTTTATTGATATATTGTTCGTCTCTTGGGATAGGAGCTAAAAGTTTGAGGAGCTTATCCCTATGATTGACAAAATATTTTGGAGACTGAAAATACCCATCAATTTTCATTTTTGGCTGATAAAAAATCGGTTGGTAAGAGTATTGTGTTTCCTTCCATTCAAACGAGATTTCATCGCTAGGGGGGTAGAGGGGAAATCGGGAAAAAATATGCTGGCATAAGGTGGGACTATGGGCCAGGCGGGGGAAGTAGGCTGTATCTCCATGATCCCAGGCGAGGGCCGAGGCTGTGGCCACTTGGAATAAATTGTTGCCCATCTGACCAAAGATCTCTGCAACTATATAGGAATCAGCACTGAAACAAAACCAGGGTAGGAAGAGGAGTAGCTTTTTCATGCGGTTGACGATCATAGGATTATTGCTTTGTTTCGGTCAAATTCAGGGAGCAGGTATTGAAAGCGTTGTAAAAAAATATAAGCCGAAAACTGTGATTGCTGTAGGGAAAGATTTAGATCCTATAGCTGAGTCTATCGCTCTTCTCCTTTCAGAATCTGGGAAAATATATCTTGTAGATCTCTATACACATATCCATACAACTAACATCATTCCGATTCCGCTGATCGAATCAGAGGCGATCTCTATTTTAAATACGATGAGAGCCGATCTGATCTACTTGCAGGGAGAATTCGATTTGGTAAACTTGAAAGCCTGGTACTCTTTAGTGCGCGGCTGGGGCATTTTATGTGGCGATAAGGTGAGTAAGGCTGTAGATGAGCTCGCATCTTTAGAGGGGATCGAAGTTAAAAGGATGGGGAAGATCTGGTATTACAAAGAGCCAGATACCAAGCCTTATCCGATCGGTTTTTCTATTCCCGAAAGCAAAATCGTTCGAACTATCCCTCCCAAAAAGCGGGATTTTGCAACCGCTGTTCCGGGAGATCCCAATACGTATGTGTTTAAGGAGGAAGAGGAGTACAACGAGGATTACCAAGCCTCCTATTTTGGGGTGACCCGGAGGAAAGGGGGATGGGATTGTTTAAGGCATTACGAAATTCTGGCGAACGGGTGCATTCCTTACTTTGTAGATATCGATTCTTGCGATCCAAATACCCTCTATTTTTTCCCGAAAGAACTTGTCAAAGAGGCGATGCGTCTGCCAGGGGTTTCTTATCTAAAGATTGATCATGAGCTGTTTGATATTGAGCAGTATAAGGCAATGTTGGAGAAGTTGCTTGATTATACGCGGAAACATCTCACAACCAAAGCGATGGCTCAATATCTACTCAAGACGCTCAACTATTCAGGTTCTGGAAAAGTGCTCTTTTTAACGGGCCATTCAGGAGTCGATTATTTGCAATTTCTGATAGGGGGAGGATTGAAAGAGCTCCTCCGAGAAAATCTCATCGATGCGGCTCGGTTAGATCCGATCTATACAGACTATGTAATTGTAGATAGGGGTTATTTATATGGAAGAGGAATCAACTACACAAAAGTGGTTGAGGATTGTCTGACAGATCGGGAAAACATTGAAGAGCGGATCAAAAATCGGGAATTTGAGCTGGTGATTTATAGCGCTGTCCACAGAAGCCTCCCTTTTTACGACCTCGTTTTAAAAATGTACCCTTCTGAAAAAATCGCCTATCTATGTGGGGAAGATTGGCATCCTTGTGGGTATGCGCATTTGAAGAACTTCTTCATTAGAGAATACGATGCCGCTTTGCCTCAGATTAGGATGTTCCCAAATCCCGACACTCTGAATTTAAAGCCAATTGGAAATCCCTATGACTAGAGCACTAGTTTTGTTTTTAAAGAATTGGGGGAAAATATACACTGGCAACCCAAATTTTATAGGTTCAATATGAGTAGAGTGGTTGTTTTCTTGATTCTCTTCTCTGTTTTTCTCACTCACGATCTTGAAGCTAAAATCCGTTTTCTCTCTTCCCAATTCAATCGGCCTGAATTCCTTGAGATGCAGTGGAGGCTCTTAGAAAAATTCGTCTTAGACGATTATGAATTGATCGTTTTTAACGATGCCCTAGACCCCCAGTTTGAAGAGGCGATTCGAAAAGTCTGCGAAGATAACCACATTCAGTGCGTCCGCTTTGAGCAGGAATGGCATAATACCGATCCCTTAAATGAATATATCTATCGGATTTTAAAAGATCCGAGCAATCGATATGACTTTTTATTCGATCTAGTCGATGGAGAGCTGACTTTAGGTGGGGTAGCTCAACAATCGAGCATTCGGCATAACCATGTGATCCAATATGGTCTCGACCATTTCGGATATGATCACGACGACATCGTCGTGATTCTCGATCACGACCTATTTCCGATTAAACCTGTTAGCATCAGGAAGTTATTGGAGAAATCTCCGATTGTCGGTGTCGAGATGAAAGTAAGTGATGAACTCCATTATTTATGGGTCCCCTTTGTCGCTTTTGATCCGACTCGATTGCCAAATGTGAGGGCGCTCAAATTTAACTGCGATATCATCAACCACTATTTCTATGATACGGGAGCTCATACCCACCATTACTTGAACGCCAATCCTGAAGTGGTCTCTGAGATGCATCGCCGCTGTTACGATAAAGAGTTTTATCATCAGCCAGTCCAGAAGTTGAAAGAGTTCGGCTTTCAGAAAGAGGAGATCCAATTGATCAAAAGTATGCCTTGGCCAGGATGTATTGAATTCTATGTCGATTACAACTTCTTGCATTATGGAGTCGGCTCTGCTGATTACCATCCGATTAAACAGGCGGGGGTGTTGAGCTATTTAAAGAAGATTCTAAAAAGATGACTAGAAAGTTACTGCTTTTTCTCTGTTTAGTTTTTCCTTTGACAGCGAAAATCCGCTTCCTCTCTTTTCATTACAATGAATTGGAATGTATCGAGCTGCAGGAGAAAATGTTTCAAAAATTCATGCCGGATGATTACGAGTTGATCATTTTAAATGATATTTCTGTTGCAGAGGCTCTTGAGCGTTTTGGCTATGATCATGATGACCTGATCGCAGTTGTGAGAGGCGATTTTTTCCCGATCCGACCTGTCCATTTTAGAGAATTATTTAAAGAGGCTGAGATCCTGACTGTTGAGTCTGAAGAGGGGCAAATGGCCCCATGTCTGGCTTTTGATCCACGAAAAATAGACCTAAGAAAGAGGGGAGGTGCTGTAAAGAAATATGAGAAAAAAAACAGTGCAGACCTCCACTTCTTTCCGAGTGAACAATTGGCCAATTTTGGATTCAACCCTTGGGAAGCTAAGTTGATTAAGGCCCTGCCCCACAGGTACAATGTGGAATTCCATCTTGAAAACCGGTTTCTTTGCCTAGCTGATCTGAGTGTTGATTCGCAAGGGGCCAAAGAAAAGTTGAGATGGGTAAAAGCCTGTATAAAAAATAAACGGATCGACCAGTTTGATCAGGCTACCGATCTGAAAAAGATTTTCGAATATTATGCCAGACTATCGCCAAAAGATTGCGATATTGGGGAGCATCTCCCTAAACTGGCCGAGCTTGCTTCCGAGTGTACAAGTGTGATTGAGATCGGGCTGGGGTATTCGCTGGTTTCTACTTGGGGAATTCTGTGGGGGCTAAAGTGCAATCGCTCTTTGAGTAAGAGTTATTTAGGGATAGATATTTCCCAGCCTCAAAGCACCTCTTTAAACCTTGCAAAAGAGGAGGCGTTGAAGCAGGGGATCTCTTTCCGATTTGTTAAAGAAGATGATCTCAAAATCGAGCTTGAACCGGTTGAATTTCTATTCATTGATTCGATGCACACCTATTGCCATTTGATGTATGAATTAGAACATTTCTCTCCCTTGGTTCGAAAGTATATTGCTCTACACGATACAAGCGAGCCTTGGGGAGCATCAGATGACAGCGCTTACTCAGGGGATTACTCTGAATATCCTGTAAATTATAGCCGAGAGAAAAAAGGGTTATGGCTTGCCGTGGTCGATTTTTTGCAGGGGCATCCCGAATGGGAGCTGCAAGAGCGGTATCTCAATTGTCATGGGCTTACAGTATTAAAGAGGGTATATGATTAGGTTGTTGCTGCTCCTTTGCATATTTTTAGATCTCTCTGCAAAGGTCCGTTTGCTCACTTTCCAGTATAATAGCCCCGAGTTGATTGAATTGCAGCAGAGGGCTTTTAAGAGGCTGATGGCTGAAGAACATGAGATCATCTTGATCAATGATGCAGATAATTTGGGTTGCGAGGAGGCGATCCAGAGGATGTGTGAAAAATATGGGATTCAATGTGTCCGTTATCAGCAAGAGTGGCATCAGCTAGACCCGTTAAATAACGAAATTAGAGAATGGCTAAAAAAAGATCCGCAGAGGGTGGGCCATTTCCTTGGGGGATTTATAGAGCATCCCGAACAACATCCAAGCGTTCGCCATTCCCATTTGATCCAATTTGCCCTCGACCATTTTGGGTATGATCATGACGATATTGTGGTGATTGTCTATGGGGACCTTTTCCCGATCCGACCTATCCGATTAAGGGAGTGGTTTAAAGAGGGGGAGATCTTGGGGATTGAGCCTTTTAGAGCCCCCTTTATCGCATTTCATCCCAAGGCATTGCCTGAGGTGAGAAAGTTGAAATTCGGGGTCTCTTATTTCGATGATTCTTTTCAAGATACAGGGAGCTATTGCCAGTTTTACTTAAAAGGGCATCCAGGGGTGAGATTTATCGGATACCCTCAAAAAGAGACGCGTGAATTGACCCACCTCTCCTATGAGGAATTGATGAAGCTAGGGTTTAGAGAAGAGGAGGCAAGACTCGTTAAGGCTCTCCCTTCCAGATTCAATATTGAGTTCCATTTGGATAATTATTTTATCCATTTAGGATCTAGCGTTTCTAACTTGCTCGGTGTGAAAATGAAGTTAAAACATATATATTCTTGGATAGACGATGTTAAATAAGGTGAAATATTTACTCCTGTTTTTGATTTTTAGCTGTGCATATGCCGAGTGGGATCCTGAGTATTGTCTTCTCGATGACGATCTCTCAGTTTTAGAAGACCGCCGTTTTAAATCTCTGAAAGAGAGGACGGTTCAATTTCTTCAAGGTTCATGGTGCTCAGAGGAAAAGGTGCGGCTATTGATGGATCTAGTTTGTGTCACTAAACCTCAATTGTGTGTTGAAATTGGGGCCTTTTCAGGATCTTCAATGGTCCCTGTAGCCGTTACATTGGATTATTTAGAGCAAGGGACTGTTGTGGGAGTTGATGCTTGGTCTAATGCGGTAGCCATTAGAAATATGGCTTTCGATGATCCAAATAGACCTTGGTGGAGCTCGGTGAATATGGAGGCAGTTCATAAGCTATTTCAAGATAATCTGTGGCAACAGGCTCCTTATGGCGCTTGGGAGGAGCTCCGGGCCACCTCGGAAGATGCGGCAGCTTATTTCAATGATATCGATTTTCTCCACCTCGATGGGGATTATACAGAAAAAGGGTCTTTGCAAGATGTCCGCCTCTATCTCCCAAAGGTGAAATCGGGAGGATATATTTTGCTTTCTAACTTGTTTATCATGGTGAAGGGGAAGGCTCCTAAAATGAAGGCTTTTGCCGAATTGTTCGATGCTTGCGAAATGATCTGCGAGATCGATCGGGACAACGTGGTCTTATTTAGAAAGAATTAGATGTT
>CAYWDE010000036.1:0-10656 GCA_964456885.1 uncultured bacterium
ACGACTCTCTTTGGCTCTGTGGGAAAAGCAATTCGATTGTTCCAAGCTGAATATCCGAGGAGCCAGAAGAAGCCTATCCGTGTAATCGGCTCAGGGTGCATGGGCCTCACAGCGGCGATCGAGTTGACCCGCCAAGGGTATACAGTTAGTGGCATCTCAACGAAAGAGCTTTACGATATTTGTTCCTGGCGTGCAGCTGGTTACTTCGCTTTAGTATCTGTGAAAACATCTCCAGAGGAGCAAGAAAATCTCAATGAAATTGGCGTTGAAACTTTCAAAGCTTATCAGCTAATCGATCAAGGTAGACACCCCTACATTAGCAGTGATTCTGTCCGATATATTCCGGTTTATTGCAGCAAAGAGACTGAGGCGGGAGTTGAAGACTTAGAAGCAAAGGGGCTGATCCCTCCCCATGAAGATGTCACTCTTGATTTTGGAGGAGGCGTACGTCATGAAAATTTTGTGAAATATATGACCTATTTCATGGATACCACAAAACTGATGAAGCAACTCACAGCCGAAGTAAAGCGCCTTGGTATCCCAGTTGAGATGCAAACGGTTCACTCTTTTGATGATGTAGAAGAAGAGGTGATCTTTAATTGCTCTGGCTTGGGAGGTAAAGAACTCAACCAAGATGCTAACATGATCCCTGTGCGTGGACATCTGATTCTTCTGAATGAGGAAGCGGGGACGGGGCATATGGATTACATGATCTATACAAAAGTGGATCAGAATGGAAATGATGAATATATTTATATGTTTCCCAAAGCGGTAGCAGTTTCTTCTGTAGAGAAAGAAGGGGTTCATTGCAAATCTACTTTAGGGGGCACATTTATCCCAAATGCCGATCAGCTGACGCCGGAAGAACTGGATCGGCTTGATGCTGAGGAGTTCCAAAAATTACTTGATCGCAACTCATTATTCTTTCATGGGACGATGTTCCCGAACTAGGGCTGAGTGTTTGTCCACCCTCTCTTGGCCGCAAGCGCTAGGGGAGGGCCTCTCCTTTTTTTTGCACACTTATCGCAAACTGAAACGCAAAAGCAAGCAGCACTAGAGCGTATAAGAGAAGAGCTCAAAAACCCCTAAACATTTAGTCCAGCTGCTGTTACATTCTCTGGAGTATTGTCGGGTGGTGTCTCTCGGGGTGAATGTCAATCCATTAGTCGTATGTTCGAATCATACACCCGGAGTCTCTCTATGGGAAAATGGCTAAAATTCAGCCTCTTTTCAAATATGAGTTGGTGCCAATCAAACCAACTCGTCAGAAGAAGAAGTCTCGAGGTTGGTTTTGGCACACTGAGACACAAATCCTGGCATCTCTCAAAAGTTCTCAACAACGAATCGAAAAATTCTAAACATTTAATCTAATTGACCCTGGAGTTCTCGCTAGATATAATTTTTGACTCATATTTTTGGTGATCACATGTCTCTAAATATACAGCCTCCTACAGCTGCTGATTTAGTAAAAGCTCTAATCAACGGAAAAACAGAAGAGGTTGAGCGTATTCTCGATCAAAGAGAGCCTGTTACAGGCGTGCCGGTGGTAAATATTAATTGCCTCCGCCCTCCTCGCTCACAGGTAGATCAGACAGCGTTGCGCGTAGTTTTGTATGCAACCCCCTTTTTTGAGATCTCACAAAGCAAGCGAAATGCGATGGCGATCTCTATCCTAGGGATTGTAGATGCCCAGGGAAATCCAATAATTGAACTGAACGGGACAGATGCGGAGGGTGATACTATATTGGATCTAGTAGCGAAGGCTGCTCAGGTGGAAAAGCTCTCAAAAAGCGATCCACGAAACCTTATTACAAGAATCTTCAACCTCAGAATGAATGATGGTTCTCGAGCTCTTCGTTTAGGCGTTGAGGAACTGACTCGAATACGAGATTCCGCTGTCAAAGAGGGGAATAGTTTCTTAGTCGACCAGATTAACGATCTTCGGAACGCCGATGGTACTTATGTTCTCGATCGTCTCATTCCGGTTCCTGCTTTTCCTCCCATCCCGATGCCTAATTTTCGTCCAACCCCCACACTAGACTTTCGTCCAATCCCGCCTCCTAATTTTAATATTCTAGATGGAATTCGCCCATATCAGCAAAGACAGGGAAATGAGCGGTTTCCTCCGAGGCCCGAACCAAGAGATTTGTCTACAGGACCAATTGAGCTTCAAATATTTGCGAACCATCGTCAGAATGTCCATTCTCCCGAAGTAGAACAATCCGTTTTGAAATCAATTACTTCCCTTTGCAGCAAATATTTCTCTGTTGAGAGGTTCTCAGCAGGATGGTCTTTCCAATACAAAAAAGTATTTGAGGCGAGATTCAAAGAGATTGAAACATACGTTTTAGAAAGCAAAAGGGAAGATAAACAGTTGGTTCAAAGGGGACTTGAATTCATTCTAACCACTCCCGTTTCGCATGGAGCCACTTTTCTTCCTTTAGATCATATCGTCTCTCTGCTTTGGATTGCTGCTACTGATTCGAATGCTCCTTGTCCTTCAAATCTTTATTTAGATACCGCTAATCTCCTAAAGCTTCGTAAAGAAGCTATTTTAGACCGCTTTGTTGATGCAGAAATGGCGTATGCACATGGGCGTAGCTGCGATGGAGGGTATGTTAATAATCTCGTAGCTGCCCTATCGCAAGCTCACGAATGTGTAAATGTTATTCAGACAAAAAGTGGAATCCTAAGTGCAGCTACTGACTCGCTCAATTTCTGGATTTTGCAAACGATCAAGCAATTGCCTTTCGAACAACAGAAAGGTATTTTAAGCTCATGGGACGATATAGAGAGTGGATTAGAGAATGCAGCGTATAGGTTCCATAGCAATCCGTCTTATATTCGAGAGATGTTTAACAAACTTGAAACGAATTATGATCTTTCGGAAAAGCTAAAAAGGGAGATCCGTCAAGCCTGGTATAGCCTCCGAAGGCCGGTTCTTCATAAAGAACTAGACCGGTTGTTAAATCAGATCCATGGGGTCTACCATTCGAACCAAAGAACTTTTCTTTCTCAATTCGACCAGGCATTCCAATCTTTTACAAAGAAGGTGATAGGGAGGTGCGATTCTTTTCAGCAGGCTTATGATCACCTCAGTCAGGAGTATAAAAGTTATTTGGAAATTAAGCTTTCTCAAGCGTTTTTAAATGACTTTTTAGAGTATTTGCCTGAAAGCCTTTCCATGAAAACTCTAAAATCAACCATAAAAATTCTTGAGTCAGGTAGAGGCGTCTCTAGTATAAAAGAGCAAATCCTTACTGAAATAGATAGTGTTAAAGGCGAATTGAAAAAGATTTTTCTCGATCAGATACGGACGTCACCTTTGAAAAACGCTTTGATGCTGTTTGTCCCGATTGTAGGGTGGGCATTTCTTCTTTATCGATACTTTGCAGCAGGAACAGTGCTTTATCCCTTCCCCTCTCCCAGAAAGATTGTTCTGCTATGGTCAGTATAGAGGTTAAACATTTGGCCGTATGTTCGAATCATACACAAAAGAGTCTTTTCATCTTTTCTCAGTACATAGGAAATTTCCATGAATGTAGTAAACCCTAGGACTCATTCGTCATTATTGGGTGGGTTGCACCGACAAATCGTCCAGGATATCGTCAATTTCAATGAGACGGTCACCAAAATCCAAACTGTCTTTTTGATCCGATCCTATTTCCTTCTCCCAGAGGCCTCTCCCGATATTGATGTTTTTGATGTTGCGAAAAACATCAAAGAGGAAACTGTCGTATATGGGAAAGGCGAAGAAATTGAGGGGAGCTCTTCAAGGGAGAATTTTCCTTCTTTACTGGGAAAGAGGATGGAAATTGCACAAATTTTTCTTTCGTCCTCAGAGCCGACTTACAGCAGGGCTATTAGGGTGATCGTCAATCTTTTTAATGAGAACAGTTTAGTGATTACTCCCCCGCCTAAAGGCGGGAGCTTCTAGGGATTTCTCCCAGGCCATCTAATCCGAGGGCCAAAATATTTCTCGATGCGTTGAAATCCCTGTTCGCTTTGTACCCGCATTGAGAGCATAGATGCTCCCTTTCTGAGAGCTTTTTCGGCTCTACATGCTTACACTCACTGCATGTTTGGCTTGTATAGGCAGGGTTTACCAATCCTAATTTCCTACCAGCTTCTTCCGCTTTGTAGGTGAGGAATTGGGAAAACTGATTCCAACTGACATCGTTAATGCTTTTAGCAAGGGGAGAGCCTTGCACCATTTTTGGGATATTGAGATCTTCTAAGCAGATGAATTGATACTGATTGATGATCTGCCTAGATTCTTGGTGGCAAAAGTTGTTTCTCCGATTGCGGATTCTCTGATGCACTTTAGCGACAATTTTTCTCTTCTTGGCTCTTGCTAAAGATCCTTTTTCAGCTTTTGAGAGTCTATTTTGTGCTTTAGCTAATGCTTTTTCCTCTTGTTTAAAGAAGCGGGGATTTTCTATGAGAGATCCATCTGTAAAGGTAGCAAACCGCTCAATACCCATATCAATGCCAACAGCAAGCTCATTTTTGGGTAGAGGCGTAGCTTCATAGATGCATGAGAGAGAAACATCCCACTTTCCAGAGGCATTTTTGCGGATTGTACAGGTTTTTATTTTACCCAAGATCTCTCTATGCAGCTTGATCCGAAGCGAGCCGATTTTTGAGAGTTTTAACTCTTTGTTAGCCAGTCTAAAGCCGCTTTTGGGATAACAAAAACTATCATACCGATCAGAACTTCGAAATCGTGGGTATCCCGGCTTTTCCCCTTTCTTGCATCTTCGAAAAAAAGCTTGAAAGCTCTTATCCAACCGGTCGACGATATTTTGCAAAACTTGCGAATGGACGATTTCAAGAGTGGGACGCTCTGTCTTCAGTTCTGGCAGAAACATGAGTTGCTGGTATTTTGTAAGAGAGAGGTCTAATTCTTCATGAGCTAATTTCCGCTGTTCCAATAACTGGTTATAGAGCCATCTGCACTCATCGAGCTGACTCTGAAGAAGCTTAGCCTGTTTTTTAGTTGGAAGAAGACGGAATTTGAATGATTTTTGAAGAATCATGCAAATAGTGTAATTTTTATTTGAAGTAATTGTCAATTGAAGAGGCGCGATTCATCTCAGCCCTAAAGGGCCGAGTCTTCTCGCGTCAAAGGATAAAAACGCTCTCTTACAACAAGAGTTGGTAAACTAACAAGTCAAAAGGGCTCTATTTTTTGAAGCCATTTCTAGAAAGAAGCCTCAGAAAAAACCTTTTCAAAATGGGCGATAATTTTTTCTTGCTCAGCCGGATTGAAATCGTCTCGATAGAAGCTTAAGAATAGCTCTTTTTGAAAGCCGGCTTTTGAAATGTCGGGATTATTTCTCAAAATAGAGCGGGTGACTAGATATCTCGAAGTGTCGTACATCGAGGACCCCATTTTAAATCGTTCTTCCGGTGTTTTAAGACGGCACATTTCGCGCATTTTTTCAGCCATTTCAAAGGTCGTATCGTCCATTAGGTCTTTACCTTTTCGTAGAGGGTATTGAGTCCCAGTTTTTGAACCCAATTGCCAATGTACTTTTCATCCAGGTTCTTGATAGATGCCCGAAGATTTTTAACGTCTCTGAGCTGCAAGTCAGATAGACTATCTTTTGCCCAAAACAGTTTTGAAATAATGAGGTCTTCAGGAGAGACTATCCAAATTTGCGTGCCATCTAATTCGATTTGATGTCTGCGTCGAAATTCTGTATCGCGATAGGATGAATCTTTCCGAATAATAAAGTCTATTTTGAATACAGAGTGATTGTGGATAATATTAAACATCCCTTCGTGTTCAACTGCTTCCAAAATAGAAGCTTTGGTAAGATAAAAGTCCTTTTCAAAACGTTGACAGAATTTACCGATCTCGAATTGATCAATTTCAATGACAATATCAATATCCCGAGTCATGCGGGGCACTGCATAAAAATTCGCCGCAAGCGAACCTGTTAACATGTAGGCTATCCCAGCCTCTTCTAACCTTTGACAAACCAGCTTCAATAGGTCGATTTCTTCGGCCATGTCGGCTCCACAAATTTGAGAAACCTCAATTTAACATCTACAGATCTTTAATACCAGAGTCAGTAAATAAGATTTTGTTGTTTTTGGGCTTCTTCAGGAATTTAAGGGATTGCTTAAAAACCAGTTATAAGTAACTGGTTTTTAATCTGATAGGAATAAGCTTTTTAGCGTTTAAATAAAAAACTATTTAATCAAGTTGTGCAAATAGTGAGTTTCATCGAAGTCTTTTCGATCGTAATGGTCGAAGGAGTCGAAATATTCATCGGCCCTCTCTACGAAAAATTGACGGCAAATTTCATGAGTAATGAGGTCAATGCTGTATTTCATCCCAGTCAATCCAGTTCCCGCACAAAAGCCATTACTGGCGAGCCCTCCGCCCGTCATGTTAAATAAAGACTCAAGCCAAGGGGCTTCCCCTTTATTTTTTGCTATAAATTGAAATCCTCTACCTAGATAGGGGAAATCTAATACTTTCTCGTAATTACGATTTGGAGAAGGGGAGTAGACATCTTTCCATTTTGCAATTTTATCTAAAATATGGACTAATTCAGGCCTTGCTTCTAGGTTGCATCTCCAACCTGTAGCTAGAATTAAAAAGTCAGCTTCGCTCTTCCCTTGAGGAGTTTCAATAATCACTTTACCATTTTCCTCATAGGCATTCGTCCAAGGGCTAGAGTAGTGCATTCTGAAGTGGGGGAGTTGAAATACTGCTTCTACCCGTTCTGGAACAGGAGGTTGCCCCATCTCATGCATACGCGCACAAAAATTATATTTTTGGTCGTCGGTTAAATCAGGAAAACATTTCATAAAACCTGTAAATTCACCCCACTTAAAACAATGTAGGGTAACTAACCGATCTCTTTTAGAAAATATAGAAATAGATTTTGCTCCCATTCGGTTGGCTTCCAAGGCTAGATCAAATGCATTGGGTCCAGCTCCGAGAATAGCGACAGATTTACCTCGAATCGATGCCTCATCGATAGCCCATGCTGCTTGAGAGTAGCGAGCTGGAGAGAGGTTCGCTTTTACAAAGGGGGGAATCATCCATTCGCCAGATCCCTCTAACCCCGTGGCTAAAATGACTTTATGAGCAAATATCTCATTTTTCACCTGATTTTTTGTGATGGTGAGGCGCCAAGCCTGGTTCTTTTCATCCCATTGTAAAGGGCCTACATGGCTTTCAAATTGTACCGGAAGTTTTAAGACTTTTCGAAACCAGTTCAGATAATCATGCCAAGCAAGCCTTGGGAGATAATCTAGCGAGTCCCAAGCCTCTTTCCCATATTTTTTTGAATACCAATTTTTTACGCTCAGTTCTGGAATATCTAAATCTGGGCCTGTGGTGGTTTTGGGAGTGCGAAGTGTTTCCATTCGGCCTATATGAATCCAGGAGCCAGAGGCATCTTCAACGTTTTGATCGAAAACAGAGATATTGTGGATGCAATGCCGGTTCAATGAAAAAGCTAAAGTAAGTCCCGTCTGTCCCCCCCCAATAATTGCCACATCGAGGATCCGTTCTCCTCCATCAGTAAAACGGGGAGCAATCCAATCTCGACGTGGATGTTGGATACAAGAAAGAGCATAGTCTACTTCTTCTTGAATAAATTCTTGCCCGAAACTTCCGCTTGCGCAGTACATAAAAAAAGAAAGTATAAATTTATTTTTCATTATGATTTCTGAATTGATTGTTTAATGAATTTGCTATTTCTTCTATATAAGATTCCATATCGAAATTCTTAGAATTTCGGATGCGTCTTTGTTCTAATTTTTGATCTAAAAATTTGGCGCTGTGCTCTAACTTTCCCTCAATCCATTCATAGCAAGAGATGAGAGCATATAGGTTTCCCATCAGTTCATAAAAATGTTGCCTCTTGGCTTCTGGAGGCTTGAAAAAATCAACTACGCCCCTTTCTTCTAAAAGGGAGTTAAAAAGATCTAGGTCTTCTTTGGTTTTTAAGAAATCACAGCCGGTTTTTGATTCAAACTCTGAGGGGGCTGTTCCGCTCCATTCCCAATCCAAAACAGCTGCAACTCTTTCATCGTCTATTAAGATGTTTTTCATGACGAAATCTTGGTGAGAAAAGAAAAATTGCTCAGATGGGAGATCAAGGCTTGGCCAATCGAAAGATGAAAGGAGTTTCTCTGCTTGAGGAATATATTTCTCAAAATAGGCTCTATTTTTGTGGCCTAAGCCTGTTAAGGTTTTCATTTCTTGAACGTAGTATAAGAGCCATCTTTGAGCATATTCTGAAAATGAGGAGCATGCTGTATCATATCCTTGATTGGCAAAATCCATAGGGCATTTCAATCCAAACGTCCTCTCGTTTTTTAAGCTTCCGATTTCAGTTGAGGGGTGTTTCCGCAGTTGAGCCAGTACATCTGCCAATTGTTCTAAGATTCGGCGATAGAGCTGTGGCGAGGAATAGATTTTATCAAACAGGTGGTTGAAAGGGGTCCCTTTTATGTGTTCCATGAGAATGTATTCTCTTTGTAAAAGAGAACGGTCTATTGCGCTTTCATAAGCGACAACTTTTGGAACAGGGAGCGAAAAATTATCTCTAATATAATTTAATATAGAGACCTCGTTTAAGGTTTTTTCGCTTTTCCAGCGTGTATTTTCTACTTTAAGAACTAATTTTTCCCCTTGATCTGTATAAATCAAATAGACCTGATTAATAAAAGAACCTCCTTGATCGGGAAACGGGGTTACTTGATGAAATTTCCCTTTCAGTTCTTCTGTTTGATCAAAAATCTTAGACAGGTCTTGATAGATTTCTTCGCAAAAATCGGCGTGAAGAGTCCAACTAGAAACAAGAAGGACTGTGAAAAATTGGGATAATTTATTCATTTTTTTAAAGGAGTGGCTCTCCAACCAGATTCAGTTGGGGAAATTTTAAACAATTGACAGTTTGAGATTTGACGAATAGGTGCCATACCCAAGGCGAAGCAAATCTCCAAAAAGACACGACCATGGCTGATGATCCACGGGTTAGGGTGAACATTTTGGGTGATTGCAATAGCTGATAAAACTCTTCTGCGAAAAACCTCCTTTGGTTCTACGCCAAATCCTGGGGTGTAATCAGGGTTTTGTTCCTCTTCCATTTCAATGGCATACATTTGTGCGCTTGAGATCCCTTCTAGTTCTCCCCATCCCCGTTCGGAGAGTTCCTTTGAGATAACGAGTTTTGCTTGAGGATGAAATCTATGAAGTTCTTGAGCAGTTTGGAGCGCTCTTGTTAAAGGACTCGATACGATGCACTCAATATTGAAATCTCTCCACTCCAAAGCAAACGCTCTCGCTTCTAAAAGCCCTTTTTCATTCAAGGGGATATCTTTTTGTCCTTGGCAGAGTTGCTTTTGATTCCAGTCTGTTTCCCCGTGGCGGACAAAGAAAAAAGGCTCTTTTAGCAAGGGATTGGTCATGTTTGTTTACCTGTTTTTAAATATAACAAAAGTAATTCAGGAATCGATTCATAGAGAATAAGCTCTATGAAAAGGAGGAGGAAATTCTTAACAGATTCCTCAATCCTGAATCCTGAGTGGTGTAAATAGAGGGGCATTTTAGAGAGATTGGAGGATTTTTGCAACTTGGGGCTTTGAGCATACTTTAAGAGCGTTTTTTGCAAAAATTTTTTGATTGATTTTCTGGTTCTTTTAAGCCTATTTTGGTGGGGTCAATATCAAGCTTCGTATATGAACCCCACCAAAATAGGCGAAAAAAGGCCAAAATAATCGAAAAAAGCGATAAAAATTTATTTTTAGAACACCCTCTTAAGGGGAGCAAGGGGCTGCGTCAGGGCATGATTGAACTGAATCAATCGTTCCGGATCTATTGATCGTTCCAACGTTGACCGAATTTACATTGCAGGGGCTTAAGTTAAACGTCCCATCTCCTGGATTCGACAGAAGATAATTGGAACTACTGTTGCCAGTAAGATTTAGACAAGCGGTTGGGGTAGGCCGGATGGAGCCTATAGCTACGGATGTGCCTGTATTGCCTGAGAGCGTATTATTTGTAATCGAGCCTGCAAGGTTTGTATATTGTTCTATGCTAAGGCCTGAGGCAGCGTTTGATGACATGTTTTCGCAATTGGTAATCGTGTTTTCCGAAATGTTCAATGTTAAAGAATCGATTCCGGTAGTGGCATAACTGATAATTCCTGTCCCTTCGCATCCATTAATTACATTGTCCTCAATTGTTAAATTAAGACTTAAAAAATCTTGGTTTACAGCGATCCCATTTGAGGCGTTTCCGATATCTGTAATGGTGTTATTATTGATTGTGATAGTGCCAGTTGTAGTAGATCCAGAGCCGATTACAGCGATCCCATTATCGTTATTTCCTGTGATCGTATTGTCTCTTGCAAGCAGTGTTAAAGTAGTGACTGGGGTCGCAAGGACTAGGGCGGAGCCCCCATTATTGGACATTGTGTTTGTCGAGGCTGTCATTGAAAGAGTTGTAAATGCGCCCGAAGTATGCATGTATAGAGCATTAGATGTATTGCCGGAGAACGAGTTGCCGGTTAATGCAATTGAACAACTATTGATGGTTCCACTCGGAAGGCTAACAAAACTCGATCCTAAGATTGACTGAGACCCCGTTCCATTATTGGTAATTGTATTATTAAGCACGTTGAT
>CAYWDE010000037.1:0-5537 GCA_964456885.1 uncultured bacterium
AGGTTTTTGAGTCTTGCCGCCTCTTGTTGTGCTTCCTCGATTAAAGCTGCAGAGAGAGGGGCTGGAGGAGGAATGGGGGGGGCTATAGGAGGTTGCGGAGCCCGTTGACCGGAAGATCTTAAGTGTTTAATAGCCAGGTTAGCTAAAGCGAAAGGGATCACAATAACCAGCGTTGCAGATAGAGCTAAGAGACCTACAAATATAACGACTCTTTCGGCAATTTCACGCGCCTTGTTTTGTTCGGGGAGGGGGGTGGTAAAAATTTTAGAAATTTCTCGACCTATCCATACTACTGGCTTTGCCAGTGTGTGGCCTGTCCTAGAAGGGTCAGAAGCAATCAATTGGATCGAGTTCATATGGGGAACAGTTTGCCATTTTAAGCCAATCTTAACAAACGAATTATTGTCTCCTTAAAGAGGTGAAAAAATAGGGTGTCTGCTATAATTCCTTCCTTTGTAAAGGGAATTTTTTATATGGGAATTTTGTTTGCTTTGATTGCTGGGATATTTATGCCACTGACCAATTTGACGGTGAGAAAAAGTGTCGATGTGGGGGGAAATACAAAGGCCTATTTTGTTTTTCAGCTCCTCTCTTCGTTCTTGTTTTCTCTTTTAATTGGACCTTTGCGGACCGGAGATTTTTCGATCGCCTTGCCAGCAGCGATTTTGGGGATTTCAGCGGGGTTAATTCTCTCTTTAATGCTCTTTTCTTTGGGCCGGGCTGTAGAACAAGGTCCCCCTGGATTCACTTTTGCCATTTTAAATTCTGCTACGGTGATGCCCGGATTATTAATGGCCCTCTTTTTTGGGGCGACCTTCGGGTATGCGTATACCGTATGGCATGCTTTGGGTTCTGTTCTTGTGATTTTGGGCCTTTTCTGGGCAGGGAAGGGATTGCAGGGGATGAAAGAGATCAATAAATGGATCGGATTCTCTACGCTAATGTTCCTGTTTCACGTCGTTTTGCTCGCCCTTTACCAATGGCGGGGCCTCCTTTTAAATCCGATGCGCCCTGCAGAACTTTTCCCCTTTTTCTCGATGGAAGCGGTCAAAAGTGAATGTTTTACCCCTTTTATGTTTTTCACCACATTTGTGGTTCAGGCATTGGTCTATTTAAAATCGGAAAGACGGACTCCGAAGCCGGGAGAGATTTTCTATGGATTTGCCGGTGGATTATCCAACCTTCTCGTCACGTTTTTCCTCCTAGCTGCAGCGGAAAAAGCGACCCCTTTGGAAAATGCGGTGATTTTCCCCATCTTTTCCGTTGTGGGCATTATTTTGACAAACGCCTGGGGGCAAAAGCTTTATCAGGAGCAGGTGAACTGGCGCGCATGCCAGCTGTGCGCATTTGGTTTGATTATTGGAACGGTCGATTGGAAAGCGGTCGCTGCGGTGATCGGATTCTAAATCAACCACTCTTTTGATTCGGATGAGAAGGTATTTCTAAATGCCTTCTCTTTACCGAAAATTCATCAAAAATGCTCGACTTTAAAAAAAAATTTATGCACCATACCCCCCTTCTTAAACAGGGAGTATGGGTATATGGAAGAGTCCTATTTTGATGAACTCGACCGGACATTTCTTAATGTCGGTTCCAAAATGTCAGATATTTTTTCTTGGTCCTACGGGATGCTAGGCTATCGCTTAGTGGCGCCGATGGACCCAAATAAATTTGACAATGCGACAAGCAAGGCTCAAGAGGTGGGAATCCGCGCTTTGATTGTTCTCGGAGCGGCTGTCAGCTTTTGCTTTGCTGCCACCCATCTTTTGTTATTGGGGATTGTATTAGGGGCGGGGAGCAAACTATTCCGGAATGCAGGATTCTATTTCCAAAAAGAGGGGTTTACCCATATTCGTGGGAAAGCTCCCGAATCTACTATTGAGGAAGGGCAAGCAAAAGTGATGACATGGAATATCCGGGGCCATGGTGGAGGTCTCCACTATCCAGAGGGTGTGATCCATTGGCGTTCCCGTGTCGATCGGATTGCTGATGCTATTAAAAATGAAAACCCAGATGTGATTGTCTTGCAAGAGGTCTATGATACGGCGCTGATTGAGGCCCTTGTCAAAAGATTAGAGGGGGAGTATGCCCATTTCTATACCCATTTAGGGGTGAGAAAATGGGGGCAAGAGAGTGGCTGCATCGTGATTACAAAATGCGCTGTCCACCACTTTTCTCATACCGATTTTTCTAAGACCGATTCGAAAGTGAATCGCGGTTTCGAAATGCTGGAAATTAAGCTCCATCCAGAAGATAAAGAGCCTTGCGCACGGATCATTGGAACGCAACTATCTCCAGGGAAAGAGGGGAAAGAGATTCGGATGAAGCAGGTCGCTCAGATGGTCGATACATTGGCTCGAGAAAAATTGGCAATCCCCACTTTCTTTGTAGGGAGCATGAATGTGGATCGGGATAGCCAAGAAGAAGGGGCTTACTTTTCTAATTATCTACACCATAGTTACCGAGGAGAAGGACCTACCTACTCAACCCAGCTGGCCAATCAATGGGCTCCCATCTATAAGGATCAGGAAGAATCGCATGATTTCATCTCTTTATTCAAAAGAGAGCCGATTGATGATCCGAGAAAATTCCCTGTGGTAGAAAAAGGGATCCGATTGATCGATTCCCATTTAGTTGAAGCTTTCGATCCAAATTACAACACCAAAACGGCTCTTTCAGACCATCATGCTGTTGTGACAACTTTTAGTGGTCTAAAAAAATCCCAATAAAAGAGAGGGGCCGTGTTTTTTACACGGCCCTTTTGTAGAGACTCTTAAATTAAATGATCAGGTCTTGCGTTGATCCCTACAACGAGAGCCGATATCGGGCTATTTTTAACTTTCGGATCTATACTGCTTTGGTTTGCTGTAAAGACCGAATAGACCACATCATGAACTAAATCGGTCGCAGAGCAATTTTTTTTCTGATGCAACCAATTAGCGAGTTGCCTTGAGCTGGTCGCTTGAAAGAGGCTCGATGTCCCCAGAATTAAATGGCTGCCTGGCTTAACCTCATTGAGATTGTATTTTGTAATCACCGGTTTTGCACTGATAGCCCCTTCTAGATATGCGTGGCCAAAGCCTGTAGACATATTCAAATGCCCATTTACTAATCCCCTTTGATCGATATGACCGCCTAAACGGGAGACGAGTTCAGCATATTTAGGATTTTTTGGATCGGGATGTTCGGTCAACTGGATAGCTTCTCCCCCATTGTTTAATGCGGCTCTGGAACTTCCGAGTTGAGCTACCCAAATGCTGCCGTTGAGAATGAGGGCTACTGTTGCAGAAGCTCCATGATCTGCTACCACTCTTTCAGAGTCTTTTGTTTCTTTGTGGATCCGTATAAATTCAGAATTCAAATTTAAAAAGGCTAAAGAGAGTGCATTCCATATCCCTTGTTGACTCAACCCTTCTTGGCTGAAATAGTTGAGGTGTTGTGTTAAAAAATTAGGGAGATGGGTTACGAGAAATTGAGCTGCACGGGGTCCTATGTGTGGATCAAAGACTCCAAATAAAGGGGCAGCATGTTCTGAGCCTTTGACTTTTATAGATAGCGACATAGCTATCTGCTCAGCGATCAGAGGATTATTTAGAGGTGCAAATTGGCAAATGGCTGCACTATGTGTCCCCTGAGCTCCCGAGGCTGCAATTTTCCAGCTCTTATCTCTAAAGTTAGTAGCGGGGGCTCTGAAATGGCGAATGATTTTTTCTCCCATTCCTACTTGAGCCGATGCATCGATAAATGAGTTATGGAGGTTTGCTGCAATTGTCTGAGGGTCGCACACTTCCTGTTGAGCCTTTAAGATCTCCTTTTGGAGTCGTTCTTTTTCTTTCTCTTTTGCAGTTGCTATTTTTTGAGCTGGAGCTCCAGCTGCTTCCGCTTTAATTAATCCTGGCTGCTCCTCATCAAACAATTTTAAATAAGGAGAAGAGGGTTTTTGGGGACTGGCTCCATTTTGTCTATCTATTTGAAGCGGAGAAAAGACCAGTGCTCTTGCCATAGGAGGGACAGCTTCGAGCTCTAAATCTTCAAATGCGCTGCTTAGACTGCTCATTCCAGGAGATCTAGGTGGAGCCGAAAGGGCTATTTCTAAACCTCCGCTTTTCACAATTTCAAAACCCGGGGAACTTTTTGCCCCGGGAGATTTGGGAGAGGCGGCTCCATCTACAAAACTGAAACTCTCAGGAGATTGGGGATGTATTGCTGGGGAAAAAGCCCCTTTTTCTATAGGGGATTGAGCCGATTTATCTTCCTGAAAATCGTGCAAACTAAAACTTAGGGGAGATTGGGGAGGGATCGCTGGGGATGGCTCTGCTTTTAGTTCAGCTGATTGCTCTGTTTTTTCCTCCCTATTTTCTATTTGAAGATTAAATTTTTCAAAATCAGAAAAAGAGCCACTCTCAGAAGCGGTGGCCACTTCCCACCCTTTTCCTGAGCCTTGAGCTAAAGAGTGGACCGACAGGGTCTCAATCAACTCGGGAGCTTCTTCCCTCTCGCTCTTTTCTACGGAACTTCGCCGAGAATTGGGTGCAGAGAGAATCAAAGCGGCAGATTCTAAGTGCCGGGGAGAGGGCCCTCTATTTAGCGGATCGGCAAGTAAAGGGATTGAAAATGAGCCTGTCGATGAAAGGGCTGCAGCGCTATCAAATCCAAGGGATAGATGATCGGCCGACCTCTCTGAGTAAACCTCTATGAATTCTGGCTCCTCCAACCCGCCGTTTCCTAAATGGGGATTGATCGGAATCTCCATTTCTTGATTGATGAAAGGGGCTTCTCCGGTTGAACTTTGCTGCAGCGAAGCTTTCATGTGAGGGATCAAGATTTGTCTGTAGAACAGGGCAATCAGAGATTTCATACTCTCGCTATACGCGACAGAGCACTCTTGTTTTTGCTGTTGTAGTAGTTCTAAATTGGATTTTGAAAAACTCTCCTTAATCGTTAAAAAACAAACAGCAACAGCGCGATAAACCGCCTCCGCATGCAAAATTAGAGAAATGGCAAGAGTTAAAACTCTTCCAACTAGGTTGGTAGCTACGACACTTCCTAATGTTTGGTTTTTTGAAGCTTTTTCGTAAAAACCGCATTGGTAGGTATAAAGCCCTCGTGTAAAAGAGGGTGTTGATTGGGTGCTGACTGCTTTCATAGAGACCTTCCTTCAAAAATGAGTGAGGGATCATAGGCCTCTAAAAATTATTTTAAAATAAAAAAATTCTTATACACAGAAATTTGTATACACATTCATTTGACAAATTTGTCGTAGATTTACATAGTTTGCTTAAGAGGATGCTTACAAAATGGGGGTTCGTCGATTTCCTGTATTATTTTGGCCAATTTTTGTTTGTTTTTTCGGGGGTAATATCAACATCCCGTATATAACCCCCGAAAAAATAAGCGAAAACTGGCTCAAAAGAACCAGAAAATCGACTGAACCGCATTTTGTAAACATCCTCAAGAGGATTTGAGATCATGAAATGGCTGTTATTTGTTCCTTTCCTATTTTCTATAGCTGGAACAACTCTCTCTGCTGAGGAGAA
>CAYWDE010000037.1:5547-7157 GCA_964456885.1 uncultured bacterium
GAACTTATTCGTTGGGGCTACACCCTGTTACATTCATCAAGAGAAACAACAAGATTGCGAAGAAGCGCCTGCCCCTTCTTTATCTTCTTCTTGCTGCCCTGACAACCGTTGGTATCTTGGATTGAAACCCTGCTATTACTTTCTAGAAGATAAAGAGATGAAACAGTTTTTTGGAACTGGTGGGTTTGCGTTCCGGGCTGAGACTGGGTGTGTTCTCCGGGGGCCTTTGATGATTTGGGTAGATGGGGGATATTATCAGGAGACAGGGACTGCGATCGGCGGAACCGAAAAATTAGATCTCAAATTAGCGACGATGACTATGGGGCTAAAGTGGATCTATTACTTCAGCTCTTGGGCCGGGATCTACGCCGGCGCAGGGCCCCGCTTATTTCTAATGATGCTCCATAACGACTCTCCGTATGTGCGGGGAGATGATAATGAGATTGGTATTGGGGGGGGATTTGATGCTGGATTATGGCTGTTCCCAGTTCCTCAATGGCGCAACTTCTTTTTCGATCTTTATGCAGATTACTCGTTGAAAAACATGCATGTCGGCGAAGATGAGATCAGCAGCCTCGATTCAAACATCGATCTAAGCGGCCTTTCTGTAGGACTTGGAATCGGATTCCGATTCTAAAAGTAAATTTTCAACGACTTTGCTTTAAAATTCGGGGCATAAAAGCCGATTCTTCAATCACTAGCGGTATATGCCCCGAAAAAATCCCTTTTAAAGAGGCTTCACGACAATGGTCATCGGTCCACTTTCCTGCCCATGTCTATCTACTGCAGTAATGAGATACGTCTCTGCTTGTTTTGGGATCCTTTGGTGATCTTCGAAGCCGAGCTCTTTGGTTGTCCCGATGAGTAATGAAAGCGAGCCTCTATAGACTTTAAAGTAATCAATGTCTTCTGAACAGGTCCAAGAGAGGATATTGATTATGTCTGAGTGGGCTGGAAATCTGTGGATGATCTGCTTTCCAGAAACAACGCCCGATATGATCGTTATAGGATCGGCAATAGGAGGGAGTGGGCCGGCGTTCGCTAAACCAACACCTGCGGTCGCTTTGATCTGCTGAGCGCCTGTTCCACTTGGGTCTTCTGGCCAAATAGCTAGGATATTTCCTGCGTGATTGAGTGTAACCCCAATGTCATAGGCGGGTGTAGGGGCCCCAGAATAGCCGCTTGATGAGGAGAGAGTCTTGATGAAGGACCAAGTGTTTAAAGAGAATCCCGCCCCCTGAATCACCATGTTCGATCCAGTCCACTCTTTCCAGATAGCGACCCCATCGCCGATCGGATTTAATGCGAATACAGGGTAGCCTGCAGCGGCAGCATCCGACGGGCTGGGCCCAGAGATATCGACTGCCGTTGTCCAATCTGTCCCATTTTTGGGAAGTGTTGCCGCAGCGATGAATTTATGCATCGCATTGTACCGTTCAAAAACAACAACCGCATTCCCTTCTGCATCCATTCTTACGTGAGGCCGTTCCGCTGCATAATCGGGATTAGAGGCGATGAGAGGAGATTCTGAGAGGATTCCATTAGTGAGGGTTTTCGAAAAAATCTTGTTTTCTTGGATCCAAACAACGATTCCGTTTCCAAAACCGTCA
>CAYWDE010000037.1:7167-10590 GCA_964456885.1 uncultured bacterium
TGCAAGCAGCTTTCCAGCGCCATACCGACAACGCCGTTTCCAAAACCGTCAATTCCTGCGGAAGGATTGCGGGCGATTTTCCCCTCCTCTTTGGCGATAGGAATAGGCTGCGTCCAGGCTCCGTTTATATACTGTGCACCGTGAATTTCTGAAATCTCTCCATTCGACTCTTCCCAAACGGCAATTCCAGCACCTGCTTCATTGAGAGCTAGGGCTTTAGCTGGGATCAGAGTGGCGTTGAGATTCCCAGAGGAGATCTCTCCAAGATAGATCCAGGACATTCCCACCGGTTTTTTGGCTGAATGAACATGGTTTTTGCCTCCTACAAACTCTGTCCAAATGGCGAGTGCATTCCCTTCGGTGTCGAGAGCGATCTGTGGGAATGTTTGAGGATTAACCGACTCTTGCACTGTGTCTGGGGGCATCGAGAGATCAGGTGTCCAAACCCCTTCGGCGCTTAAGTATCGATACATAATTTGCGTTGGGAACCCCTCTTCCCAAATCAAGATGGCGTTCCCTTCTGGATCGATAGCGACTTGTGAATTAGCAGCGCTTCCGCTTCCCGAAATCTTAAGAGCCCCTGTCCAAACTCTGAGCGAGTGGTTGTAGGAGGCGGCCCAGATATTTTCAGTGGCGGCCATCCCCTTAGTACGGCTCCAGGTAGCGACCGCATTGCCCATCAAATCCATGGCAATTGTTGCATTATTATCGGTATCTCCAATTGGAGGATTGCTGTCGAGACCAACTGCAGGAATGCCCCAAGTTAGATTAAAAGCGGCAAAAATTTGGGTAGCCCATAAACAGAACAATAGTCGCACGTTTCACCTCATCTGAAGGGTGATCATAGTTTTTTGCTAACCTCTCGTCAAGAAATGTTTATGAACCTCTTCAGCGCTGCTTATTTCCATAAGAACGGTCTCCAGCATCTCCTAACCCAGGGATAATATAACCCTTATCATTTAAAGCTGGATCAACGGCCGCTGCAAAGATTTTGATGGTTGGATGATATTTGGAAATCCGCTCAATCCCAGGCGTAGAAGCTATGGCCGCTATCACAAAAATCCTTCGTGGGGATTTTTCCTCAACAATTTGAATCGCATCTAATAAAGAGCCACCAGTAGCAAGCATAGTATCAACAATAATCACAGACTTACCTCTTAAGTCAGGGAGAGCTACATAATCGACATCGGCCTTCAAAGTCTCTTCATTGCGCGACATGGCTAAAAAACCCACTTCGGCGTTTGGGAAGACCTTCTGTACTCCTGAATTAAGGGGGAGTCCAGCCCGAAGAATCGTCACTAATACGGGAACTTCATCGACGAGAAAATGTTTGGCTTCTGCTCCTGTGAGAGTTTGAACCGCCACTTCTTTTGTATCTAGTTCTCCAAGCACATCTAGCGCTAAATGTTCCCCAATTTTTTCTAAAGCTTGTCGGAAGTTAACAGCATCTGTGTCGGGGTTCCGAATTTCATAAACAAGTTCACTGAGAGCTTGAGGCCCTGCAAAAATACTCATAGCTGACAAAAGAAATGCACACGCAAATAGCTTCATAAACTCCTTGATAATAGTAAATAGGCGATACTACTAAGTGACGATAAACATTTCAACGGTAAATTGAGGCGGACAATTGGTGGCCAACTTGGTCAGAAAATCTATCTCATCTCTCTCCTGTTGATCACAATTTTAAAGTGGAGTAAGCTCCCTCTGTTTTTTAAACTTAAGGAGTTTAACTATGACGTTTACTAGAAGAATCGGTGCTGAAACTGCAAAAGAATATGGGATCATTGGTAGCTATACCTTTGTAAGTAGATGGTCTTTACATAATCGGAACGACGCGATTGCGGTGATTTTCTATGCTTTAAAAAATCTGCAAGATGCGCAACAAAATAAGGAGAAGCGGCATAGAGATGTGGTAGAATGCAAGTGTTGCGATGGACCTCTGAAGAGAGCGCAAGAGGTGTACTCGAAGACCTTAAATGAGTATGACGTAGTAGATGTTTATGAGGGGATTCACCACGGCGCCTAAGAGACTGCTAACGGATTTGGTTTCGGTCGATTTTGGGGTTCTTTTGAGCTAACTTTTTAGCTCTTTTTTTTGGGGTTAATATCAGCTCCCGTATATTAACTCGAAAAAAAGAACTAAAAATTAGCCAAAATAATCCCCAAAATCGACGAAATTCAAATCCGTTAACAGTCTCTAAAAGAGGGAAAAAATCGACTAGAGATCATATTTTTAAATATCTTCTAAACCTTTCCCCAAATCATAATATTAATTAAAAAATAATTTAATTTTAAAAATTCCAATAAAGATACAATAAACATATAATACAGTTAAAAAAAAGGGGTTTTTATGATTTTCCTAGATTCTAGTTTTTATGATGGGAGCCACTCTTTCAATTGCTTAAGAAACAGACCTAACCCAACCACTGAAAAAATGGAAGACTTTGGCAGAGAAGAGAATACTCAAAAAGCTCTCAAAACCGCCTCTTCTGAAATAAGGAATTTAAGCGAACGAAAGGAATCCTTCCAACCCATTACCGATAGTCATTTTGCGAACAGCCCATTTAAAAAGGCTCTCGATAAAATATTGAGTCTACAACAATCTCTAAAGACTCTCTTTTTTAGCCCCTTTACTTTTTTCTTCAACACCTCCTATAGTTCCAAAAAAGGAGCTATCCCATGCACCCCCTCACATCTAAGAGAAAAGCCCTCACCCTAGCAACAATCCTCTTTCTGATCGGATTGGCTATTCTGATTGTTACGGATGCTTGGTGGCCCGGGATCATGCTCGCAGTCGGGTTACCTCTTAGCTTAAGGCAATACCTTTTGGGGCGCTCTTACGATACGATGGTCTCCCTGTTTGTCTTCGTCGGAACCTATATCTCTGTCGACTACGACATCTCTTGGCGTGTTCTACTTCCGGTCCTTTTCACCCTTGGTGCAATCTACATCCTTTGCCGAGAATTCTTCGGCCCTGAAGAGATGACCGAGGAGGAAAAGGAGGAAGAGCTCAACCACGAAATCGAAGAGACTAGAAAACCGAAGAAATAGCTTTGAACCTATCCAACTAAAATTTTAACTCCTGACAAATTCCTATCCCCATATTATACTCTAGGGCATTAGCGATTTCGGGATATTATTTTTTCAAGAAAAAATTAACGAAAAACCCATTAAATATAAAAAAATTAAACAATAAAAAAACAAAACAATTCATCTTTAATAAATAAATACATATAATATAGGAGAAAAAATAAAAAGAGATAACTATGTCTATACACCCAAAGGATATTAAGTCCCATCTTCAAAGCTACGGAACAGACACTTTCAATAAGCAGATTGAAGATTTTCGAAAAGCGCCCCAAGACTTTGAACTTTTAACGGAAAAAACAAAAACTTTTATCCTCAATCATCGGGAACATATTC
>CAYWDE010000038.1:0-10476 GCA_964456885.1 uncultured bacterium
TTTGGAAAAGAGTTCGATGTATCCGATTATTGGGCTTGGCGGTTTTGGGGATTTGGGTGTGTGGGCCATGCAAATACAGGATCCCCTTGGGTCCGTGCCATCCTTGCTCTCGAAACGAATTATAACGATCAACATAAGCTCGGATTTTTAGCTGAGGGGAGCAACGGATATGGGCGCCATACAACCGTACAGATCGATGATTTTCATGGGTATGCCAAAATTAGGCAGAAATCGATCGATTTAGGGGTCCGTTATGGCTATCGGATAGGGGTTTGGGGCACTCTCCGTTTCTCCTATATGCGGAGAGTTCTTGCTAAATCGTGTCCTGAACAGGTCAACGATTTTGTCTTTAGTTATCTTCTCCCTTTTTCATTCTAAACTGCTATGAGGTTCACCCTTGTCCAATTTATATAGCTACTTGGCAAACTCACTTCGTGATGCGCAAAACTGGTTCCATGAGATTGAAGATAAAGATCCCCCCTTGATTCGCCGCCCTTTTTGGGTAGCGATGGTTGTCCTCGCTGCCCGTTCTACCTATGCGCAAGTCCAGAATGAAGATCACCTTGCTGCTATCGGATCTATAGCTACTGCTGCCCTAAGTGTCTATGCTCTATCAAGGGCTAATCACCACTTCATAGCAGAGAGAAGAGCATTACAACAGCAGCAGTTCCATCAATTACGGGAAGAGTTAGAAGTGGAGACAATGAGAACAAGACGGGAACGCCTTGTACTGGCACGAATAGCTGCGCTGGAGCGAGAAGAGAGGGGCTCCTTATTTAGGGGGTGGATGAAATTTCCCCAAATGCTAGGCGGCTAAGAAGCTATCCGAAAAAATCGTTGCAAAATTCATTTAAGAACATGTTCTAAGAGGGGAAGGGATGGAGGTTATTTTGGGGCCAAGAAGGCATGGTGTACCCTATTGGGGAACCCCACGAGCGGAACGTTTTAAAATTGTTGCAAGCAATGTCATGGTTCTATTTGTAGCGATCTCTTTCTATCGGGTTAAAAATGGGGATCTTAATGGGGCTGTTAACACCATTTTAATAGCCAGCGTGATCGGTTTTGGGATAGGGGTTGCAGACCTTTTTTTTAATAGGCTCATCGCAAAAAGAGAATAGCTCTCTTTCTCAATATCGTTTAACGATAGTCTCTAAGAACCTGTACTAATACCGGATGTCAGCCTCTTTTTGGGCCCTTTTGAGCCTATTTTCAAATGCTGACTTTTGGGTTAGTATCGAAGGTAATACAACCCAAAAATCAGCATTTGAAAATAGGTCAAAATGGCTCCAAAAAGCGACGACACACGGTTTTAGTACAGGTTCTAAGAGTTCCTTTCTGATTTATTCTTTTTTATTTTTATTATAGGGATAATGATTTTTAATTTATTTATTAATATAAATTAAAATTTAATATATAATATATGTATTAAACTTAAAAAAGATCTTGAATATGGCGATCAATTTAGATCAAGGTACGAACAGAACAGTAGGCTTATCAGATTTAACTCCCACCGAATTAGTTGTTTATCCCCTAATGGGGGGTACTATAGGGTTAGGGCTGCTTAACGGTATTCATCAACTTACAGAATCGGCCCCTATGACAGCTAGCTGCTGTTTGATTGCTTTGAGTTTAGGATTTTTAGGCTTTAGTCGTGTTAAGCAGATGCATAGGAAAGCGGTTCTAACGATTCGAGAAGCTATGAACCCACCTTCAATAGGCCCAGTTTATAGAGAACTAAACGCCCCCACTAATTATAGGTCACAACAGCATATCGGTGGTTAAGCTGGGTAAAAGTAATTAATTTAAAAAGGAAATTTATATGGCAGCAAGAATAGGATTCGGTATGAGAGAGGAATCAAGCATCATTAGAGAACCAAACTGGTGGGGCGTTGGTATAGGTTTGACTGTATCCCTTGGCGTTTCAGTTATGGAATTTATGAATGGAAATTACTTGGATGCAGGAATTTTTGGATTAGTAATCCCTCTGGGAACCGGTTTGTTAATGAGGATTCGCAATAATATCGTTGAATCTCAACAATTAAATCAAAGGATTAATCAGTTAATCCAATTAGCTCACCAGGCAATCCAAGAGGCGAATCATCAAATAGCTCTAGCTGAGGGTCCTCAAGGAGGATTAATTGGGTCTAAAGCAACGGCAAGTGGCGGGTAGCAAAATCTCTTTTTCTTATGGATTAATTCCAGATGGCTACGGCTGTTGCGTGGGATGTCGAATGGCTGATCGATACAAGCATTTGCGGGTTGTTGAATCGCTTTTTCACAACTTCCGAAAGATGAACAATCGGCTTTCCCAATTCATTAGTAAGAATCTCAATATCATGCCAAGAGAGTTCAGAACCGAAACCGGTCCCTAGAGCTTTTGCGACCGCTTCTTTGGCAGAAAAACGGCCCGCAAAGTGGGGGACAGGGTCTTTGAATTTATAGCAGTAGTCCTGTTCTCTTTGACTAAATAGGCGGTTGAGAAAGTGTTGTCCATGCCGGCTAATACTGAGGCGGATCCGCTCAATTTCGATGATGTCGTTGCCAAGTCCTTGGAGAGTATTATCCTTCATCGTCATCGGAATGGTACCGCCCCTCTTCGTCAGGAGCATTGCAGAAAATCATTCGACCCGATGAGGTGTGCTTCACTGAGAGGACTTTTGCATCGATCGTCTCACCTATATACTCTCCACCACCGTTTACAACGACCATCGTCCCATCTTCTAAATAGCCGACCCCTTGGCGGGGCTCTTTGCCGTAGCGCTGGATTTTAATTTTGATGTGCTCTCCCGCTTGCATGAGGGGTTTGAGAGCGCTTGAAAGGGTGTGGATATTGATTACACGGATCCCATCGATGGCAGCCATTTGGAGGCGGCTGATGTCGGCTGTCATAATATTTGCATCTAGCAGGCGGGCGAGGCGCACCATTTTTCCCATCGGATCTTTCACTTCGGGGAAATCGGTCTCATTATAGCGGAGCCCTAAATCGGGAAGTGCCTCTAATTTTCTCACAATCTCTAAAGCCCGTTTCCCTTTGTTTCGGTTCGCTTCATCTTGAGATTCTGCTTGGATATAGAGTTCTTTTACGAGAAAGCGTGGTAAGACTAAGAGATGGTCGATTACACCAGAGCCGGCTAAGTCGAGAATTCGGGCATCTGAGATCACCGATCCATCAATGAGGAGATCTTTTTTCTTTTGAGCAATGCTAGAGAATCTGACAAAAGGGATGCTTACGTAGAGCTCATCCGAAGAGCGGATTGTGATCAAAGTGCCCAGGTAGATCCCAAAAAGGAAGAGGGCGATCTGGATCACTTCGAGAACTTGGGGTTGGAGATGGATGGAAGCTGCGCTGATTTGAAGGACGGCGTCTAAAACAAGAACGAGAGCTTGCCCCATCAGGTAACCGATAAAAAGTCCGATAATCGCCGTATTAAAAGCGCGGAGATTAAATCGTTTAAACAGAAGATCAAAACCGATTAGCAGTAGACCTAAACTAACACCCAGAGCTAACCCTACAGTTAAGTTCGTTCCAGAATACCCATTTGGCCCGGAGATCATATAAGTGGTCATAAAAAATATGCTTAAGACCATAAAAAGGGTCCGAGTAAATGCAAGAGCTAAGTTCATCTGCGTGGGCTCCAATGTCAAAAATGGGATTGTATTAGCTAAGACGATTTTTGTCGACACAGTTGGCAAAATTTTGTTACTATGCCCACATGAAACATCGTGAATGGGTTGCAGTATCTGGGTTCAGTTGGCTTTTCATCGGATTCTTCCTCACCTATAAGGGGGTACGGATGTTAGCCGATTCTATTTTTGAACCCCATTCTCTCTCTCTTAGATTTCAAGATACTTTTGGATCTCCTCAACAAGCTGCAACGGTCTTTATCGGATGTGCCCTGATTGTCGGTTTTTTAAAAGGGCGCTTTATTTTAAGTAAAACAGTTGGGCGTGTAGTCTGCAGAATCGCTGCACTGCCTCTCCCGATCCGTTTGAAAGATGTTTATGCCCCCTCCTATTTAATCTTGATCGGATCGATGATGGGACTTGGGATGCTTTTAAAATTTCTCCCGATCCCTATGGATATCAAAGGGATGATCGATGTGGCTATCGGCTCGGCTCTAATTAATGGCGCTATCCTCTATTTCCGCGTTGCCCAGGGGATGGCTAAAAAACTTTCTGTGAAATAGCGCTCAGAATTAATTAGAGAAGCTTAATGGTCAACCCTTTAATCAAAATCTGGTTGTTTAATTTTGCATTAGTCTGCGGAATTGTAACTTCACAAATAGTAGATCTCGATCCTTTTAAATTTTGGCTTTTTTATCTCGCAGACATCCTTCTGGCCTATATCATGATGCAGGTGGGGTTTGAGTTTCTGATCGAAAAGAAAAAATGGAAAAATTATCTGGTCGATTACGGGGTCGCTTCTCTATCTGCTGGATTGCCATGGATCTTTTGTTTCTTCTACTTCCTTAAATTTGGAACTGGGAATTGGCAAGAAAATCTGTTGCTAGCCCGATTTGCAGCTCCCACTGCCACAGGAATCCTTTTTGCTATGCTTGGGTTAGCTGGGCTTGGGATGACATGGTTGTTTAGAAAGATTGAAGTATTAGTGATCCTAGATGATCTTGATACGATTCTCTTTCTAATCCCATTGCAGTTTCTATTGTCAGGGGGGCGGATAGGCCTTATTTCTGTAGCCATTGCGATGCTTTTCTTGATCGTCATAGGGTGGCGTTATATGCACGTATTCAAGTTGCCCTCTGGTCGCCTTTGGCTTTTTGTTTATGCCGTTCTGATATCCACATTCGCAGAATGTTTGGATATAGGCTACGATTTAGAGGTGGAGGTGCTATTGCCCTCATTTATTCTAGGGTTAGTTCTACATAACCCCCACTTAGATAAAAAAAGATCTGTCCATCATCAAATTCCATCCCCTGAGATTGAGGAAACGGGAAGCATCTCTGCAGACAGTTTAATGAAATTATTTTTTATGTTTCTCGTAGGGCTCCTTCTTCCTCAAATTGCAATTAATTCGTACACATTTAAGGGGCTGCTTCTCCATGTGATTTGTGTCACTCTTCTTATGAATATGGGAAAATTAGCTCCCGCTTTTTTCTATAAAAAAGAGGCTAGTTTTCGAGAGCGGATGGCTGTTGCTGTAGGGATGATGCCAAGAGGGGAGATGGGTGCTGGTATTTTAACTATTGCTTTGGGTCATGGGATCAACAATTTAATGGCTCAAGTTGCGGCACTGAGTTTAGCTGTTAATTTGTTCTTAACCGGTTTTTTCATTTGGATGGTCATGTGGCTTTTAAAAGGCAACCAACCAACCCGATAAATCTGTAGAGTTTAATTTCTTGAAAATTTAGACTTCCCTTCTCAAAAAAGGGGAAGATCATGACGATCCTTATTCAGAAAGATCGGAAATTTGATCCGGGCGATGAGATGACTCATCCCCACCAACCGACTAAGGGTTGGAATATACCCCATCAGCTACGGAAACTAGCCTATTTTGTAGCTTTAAAAGCGTATGATCGTTTGTTTGCCCCCCCTCTTCTCGCAGATCAGATGCATGACCCCTCTTCCCGGTTTATAGATTCCACTTTAAACAGGAGAGGGAAGCTTTTTACTGAAGATAATGTGGTGACCTATATTGGGTTTCTTAAGAAGAAATATCCGGACAATTCCATTCTGTTTTTACCCGATGGATTAGGGAGAAACAAAAGAATCGAGGGGATCGATCCACTCTTTGTGATTGGAGGGGGAAAGCGGAGAGGGATAGAAATGGAAGAAAAAGGGGAATGGGCTCTTTTAAATGAAGAAGAGACTCACCAAATTCCAGGGGGAAAAGAGAAATTGATTGTCTATCCCTTTGTCTATCCTGCCGTTGGCCTGTTCAGCCTACCACATATAGTATTGTTGATTGTCGATAAGCCTGGATCGACCCTTTGGTATTACGATTCTCAAGGGCTCACGAGCGACGATCCATCCCGCTTAAAGCTTTTTGAAGATGATCCCGATTTTAATATGCACGAAAATTTAGTCCAATTGGGGAAACTCTTTTTTCCCAACCAAGTTGTGAAAATTGTCGAAAATTTGAGCCCTCATCAGATAGATCCTCTAAATTGCGGACCTCTCATTTGTCGGGTTTTAAAAAGGCTTTATGAAGGGAAATCCGTTGAAGAGGCGTTGATATTTAACCCCTTGGTCGATTCCCCTTTAGGTTTTAAAAAAGAGGCGGGGCACGCCTATGTCGAATCTATTGCACAAATTCCTATTTATGATACTGACTGCCTCGCTCAATCTCGAGGGCCCGATAGAGCTGCTCCATGAGAATGAGGCGGGTGATCTGGTGGGTGAAGGTGAGGGGGGAGAGGCTCCATTGAAAAAGGGCTTTTTGTAAGATGGGGGTGGAGAGCCCTTCAGCGCCCCCAATAATGAAGGTGAGGCGGAGTCCTATTTTAGTCATTTTTGCACTCCACTCCTCACTTGTGAGGAGCTCCCCTTTGGGATGGAGGGCGATGTACGATTCTGTTTTTGCCCATTCGGTGAGTTGGGAGTCGTCTTTAGCGAGAAGCCATTCAATAGAGAGCTTCCCTTTAACCCTTTTCTCATATTCGCTGAGAGCTTCAGAGAGCCATCTCTCTTTGCATTTGCCAATGGTTAAAACTTTGACTTTAAACATGTTTTTCCCCTATCAATGTTGAGTATGATATGTTTTGCGGCGATTTATTGGGATCCTAAACCTGAAATTTTTAGACTCCCCATTTTCGATTGGCCTGTTCTTTGGTACGGAGTTCTATTTGCTTTTGGGTTTGCCGTTGGCTTTCCGATCTTTGTGGGTGTTTTAACAAGATTTTTAGGAAAAGAGGCGAGACCTTTAGCTGTCCAGATCACCGACCGGATCACACTATATATGATCGTCGGCACTGTGGTCGGGGCGAGATTAGGCCATTTCCTTTTTTATGAGCATCCGGCCCACTATTTAAAAGCCCCTTTAGAGATCTTTCGGATTTGGGGTGGGGGATTAGCTAGCCACGGGGCAGCGGTAGGGATTATTTTAGCTCTGATCCTCTTTAGTTGGCGGATTAAACCCATCGCTCCGAGATTAGATTGGGTTCGGCTTCTCGATTTTATTTCGATCCCTGCCGCCTTTGCAGGAGGGTGTATCCGGATCGGTAACTTCATCAATCAAGAGGTGTTGGGGACCTGGTCAGATTTACCTTGGGCTGTGGTCTTCGGCCATCCAGCCGATCAAAGCATCCCGATCCCTAGGCATCCTGTCCAAATTTACGAATCTTTATTTTATTTTGCCGTCTTCTTTTTCCTTTGGCGCCTCAGCTTTAAAAAAGATTTTTTGGGGGCGCGTGGAAAGTTAATAGGGATCTTTTTGATCTCGGTTTTTGGGTTCCGTTTTGCGATTGAATTTTTGAAAACAGAGCAGAGCCATCTCTTGTCTACGCAGCTCCTAAATATGGGGCAGATTTTGAGTATTCCGGTCGTAATTGCAGGGGTGATCTTCTATTTTTGGCGCCGCCCCTTTTCATCTTGACCCTATTCCTTTTCCCTAGGATAATAGAGTGTAAAGCATTTATTGGAGGATGACGTGAATTTTATCCATATCGCTGGGAACCTCGGAGCAGATCCTGAAACCCGTTTTACATCTAGTGGCAAGAAAGTGACCACACTAAAAGTAGCGACCCGTTCTCGGAGAGGGAAAAATGGGGAAGAGCTCACAATTTGGTGGCGCGTTACGATTTGGGGGGAGCAGTTTGATAAGATGATGACTTTTTTGAAAAAAGGGTCGTCCGTCATGGTTTATGGCGATGTCCATAAGCCAGAGATTTTCACAGATCGGGAAGGGAAACCCCAAGTCTCTTTAGACATCACAGCTGTCCACATTGAATTTAGCCCATTTGGTAAACCAGGTGGAAGCCAGTCTTCAGGCGGAGACCAACAGCACCAACAACCTTCTGCCCATTCTAGCGCAGCGGCTCCATTTGGCGTTCCCCCTGTAGAGTCTCCAATCAACCCTTATATGGCTGGTAAGCCAGGGGCTGTTCAAGGGAAAGGGGAAACTTTTGATGATGAGGTTCCGTTTTGAAAACCCACTTTTCTCCTCATCTTGAAAAAGGCTCCGATTTATGGGTTCTCCCTTTTTGGGAAGGGCCTAAAGCTGCGGCTGAATATGGCTCTTTGAAAATCGAGAGTGCATTGCGAGATTTCAAGGGGAAAAATGGGGAAGCGATTCTCTGTTATGAGGGGGCCCAGCGCATTTTGTTGTTGGGTCTTGGGAAACAGGATAAAGCAAGCGTGGAAGCTTTGAGAAAGGCCTATTCCGCAGTTGTCCGAGTCGCTTCAGCCAAAAAAATTAAAGAAATTGAAATCCTTTTCCCCAAGTGCAAACAGAAAGAGGAGTTTTTACAAGGGATTGCAGAGGGGCTGTTTTTAACGAATTACTCCTTCAGCTATAAACATGACACGGTCAAAGAAGATCCTGTTGTCCTTTTGGAAAAAGCGACCTTTGTGGGGATTGAGAAAACAGATCTGATCAATACGTTTCAATTGATTGTGGATGGGGTCCATTTCGTCCGCGATCTCGTCAATGCGAATGCAGATGAGAAGATTGAGATTTTTTTAAAAGTAACTAAAAAGATTCATCCTAAAGTAAAGATCACCATTTTCGATAAGAAAAAACTCGAAGCGGAAAAGATGGGGCTTATTTTAGCTGTGAATCGGGCGTCGAGTTTAGACCCCTATTTAATTCAGGCCTCTTATAAAGGGGATCCGAAAAATAAAGGGCAGATCGTTCTGGTTGGAAAGGGGATCACCTACGATACAGGGGGCCTAAGCATTAAGCCAACCGATGGGATGCTCTCGATGAAGTGCGATATGTCTGGAGCGGCAACTGTTTTAGGCGCTGTGAAAGTGGCGGCTGAAATGGGATTGAAAGTGAACGTTACAGCTCTCATGCCGATCACCGAAAATTGCATCGGATCTAAGAGCTATAAACTGGGCGATGTGTACCGCTCCTATTCGGGCAAAACGATCGAAATCAATAACACCGATGCCGAAGGGAGGCTCGTTTTAGCTGATGCGATCTCCTACGCTGTCGAAAATCTTTCTCCGAGCTGTGTGATCGATCTAGCTACTTTAACTGGTGCTTGTGTCGTTGCACTTGGTGAAGATATGTCGGGATTGTTTTCCAATAGCGATGAGCTTGCTGAAGAGCTCCTAGAGTCTTCCGAGAGGACCGATGAACTGATCTGGCGCTTACCTGTTCACGAAGAGTATAAAGAGGCGTTTAAGTCCGATATTGCCGATATGGTGAATAGCGGTGGGCGTGAAGCTGGAGCCATTAAAGCGGCCCTCTTCTTACAGGAATTTGCAAAAGATGTCCCTTGGGCGCACCTTGATATCGCAGGTCCTGCCTATATCTCGAAGGCGAAACACTATAACCCGATCAAGGGGACAGGCCATGGCCTGAGGCTCTTAGTCGATTTCCTCCTGAGGAAGTCGTCGTGAAGTGGCTCGTCCCTCGTGAGCAGAAATTGGTCTCCTTTTTACAGGGGCATCTCGGTGAGTATTCGGGGAAGTTTTTACGCCGTTTGCTTGAGGCCAATCTTTGTCGGATCAATGGACGTGTTGAGCGGTTTGGCTCTCGTGTTGTGATAGGGGGGGACGCTGTTGAGCTCGCCCCTAATTGGAAATCAGTTTTAAGTCCCAAAGCATCTACGTTTGAAATTCTCTACGAAGACCCTTTTCTGAAAATCGTGAACAAACCGGCAGGTTGGGTTTGCGATCCAAAGAGCGCTTTAAAATCTTTTGGTAAAGACCACTATCTCGTCCACCGTTTAGATAAAGATACGACAGGGTTGTTGATTATTGCTAAAGGTGCTGTTGCGCGCGATGAGTTGATGGAGATGTTTGAAAGACGGCTGATTTCTAAAAGCTACCTCGCTGTAGTGGATGGGGTGCCGAAAGAAGAGGGTGGGGAGAGGCATAGTCTTTTTGCCAAAAAAGGGTCATTTCAGGGGCAAACAGTTTGGGGCTCAAGCCATCAGGGGTTGACTGCGATCACCCGCTGGAAGCGGATCGCTGTAGGAAAAGGGGCCTCTTTGGTTTTATGTGAACCCTTTACAGGGAGAACCCACCAAATCCGGATCCATATGGCTGAAATGGGGCACCCTATTTTGGTCGATAGACAGTATGCGAGCTCTTTCCGTTGTCCGCTGTTCATCCAGCGGACGTTATTGCATGCTTACCGGCTCCAATTCTCTTTTCAGGGGAAAGAAATCGATGTGACAGCCCCTCTATTTCTCGATATGCGTGATGTCTTGAGGAATCTCGGAGTGGAGATGGGACATCTTCGTGAGCTTTTTGCAAAAAAAGAAAAGGATCAGCGCCGGGATGAGAGTCATAGCGACAAACAGGCTGAAAAAATTGAAAAGCCCTCCCATCTTCTCCATCAGTCCC
>CAYWDE010000039.1:0-10347 GCA_964456885.1 uncultured bacterium
TAGGTCGCCGTAAAATGCGGTTATTAAATTCAAACTGCAATAGCAGAGGAGTGTGAAATGAAAACCGATAGATCAAAAAATATAGACGAAGTGGCTACAGAGACAAAACAGACACGGTTTATCCCTGTGTCGAAATGGAATGAGTTCCATGAATGGCCACCAGTTGGTGGAATGCGCCACTTGATCTTCTTTCGAAATGAAAATGGGTTTGCCAAGGTTTTAAAGCGCCCCAATCGCACCTGGCTCATTGATGAGAAGGCATTCTTCAAGTGGGTGTCAGAAAAAAAGTACAGACCCCGCAAAAAGGAGTCAGATGTCCAGGAAAACGCTAAAATTGCAGTACAGCCATGATAACTTCCGAAGGATTCGTAAAACTTTATCGAGAGGGGCTTGCACTTTTAGAACTCAGCCTTCCAGCTTTCGCGTTGTTGACGCAGATTGCTTTGCGCGCAAACCGGATGGATCCCGCTTATTCAATCTATCAACTCAAGGCTAATGAAGCACTTGTTGGCGATCATAAAAAGATTGGTTTGTCCAGGCAGCAATATCGTGATGCGATACTGAGACTTGAAGCACACGGCCTTGCGACTTTTCGAAAAACCTATCAAGGTACTATTGCAGTTCTCACTAACAAAGCTATTTTTGACATCAATGCTGAATCAGATGAAGGGCAAATAAAGACGTGCACAGCCTTAGAAAAAGAACCAATTTACAGCCAAGCGAGAACCATTCATCAACCATTAGAGAACCAAAAAGAAACCATTTTGGAACCATCAAAAGAACCAGCAGATTTGTCAATGGGAAGTCAAGAAAAAGAACCATCAGAAGAACCAGTTGACAACCACCAAAGAACCATAAAAGAACCGGATAGAAACCAATCGGGAACCAATCCAGAACCACTAACAAAGAAGGAAGAAAAAAAAGAAGAAAAAAGAGCAGCAGCAGCCCATTCGCGCACTTTTTACAAATGTCTGGATGGATTAGGTCTCAGCGATCAAGAGAAGCGATCCATGATGTGCTACAGCGAACATCGGGTGGCTCATGCTGTGGAATTCCTAAAAAGAAAACAAAATGTCGACAGTCCTATTGGGCTGTTGGTGTGGGTTTGCCAGCAACCTATTCTACCCGAGCTCCCTCGAGAAAAACGAAAAAATATGACTCCTCAGCAGAAGATTGCTTGGGAATTCAATCAATTTCTCAGCAGCAATGGGTATGCAGACATTGCAAGAGAGAATGAAGAAACGATTCCTAATGACAGGATGCGGATTATAGAGCGAGGACAACCTATACAGATCTCTTTGAATCAGTCGATTATGACTATTCAGGAAGATTTTCGAAAATCCAAGGAGGAGATTTTGAAGGGGCAGAGGGGGAGGGTTTAGGGGTGAGTTTTGCGGAGTTAATAAAAAAGGGATTTCCATGGAAAAATTGATCCGTCTAACTCTGCAAAATTTTTCTCAGGTATTAAAAAAGTAGTACTCATTTGTTAATCTTTTCGATGGAAATTCCTCTGTGCAGATGCTATGATTTGAGGCCAATAACGACAGCACAAGATAAACAGGTTTGAATGGTTTCCTATAAAGAGTTAATCAGCTTCATTTGGCAGTACATGCGAGAGCAGAAGAGAAGGTTTTGTACGATCTTGATACAAGATGTACTGAATTGCTTAGACTTGCTTATATGGCCGTTTCTTTTGCGGTATGTCATCGACATTTTCACACAATATGAGGCCAATCGTATGCAGGCTTGGGAAGCTCTGCAAGTCCCTGTGATTGCCGGTATCATTGCCCTTGTATTTTTCGAAGTTAATTCTCGCACGATGGGCCTTCTAATGGCTAAGGCAATCCCCAAATTGCAAGCCGATATGCGCATGCATATTTTCGATCATATCCAACACCACTCCCCGCATTACTTCAATGATCGGTTTGCCGGTAACCTTGCGAACAAGATCACTGATATGACAACGTCAATTGAAACAATCTTACAACACCTTTTTTGGCCCTTGGTTCCCTCCGTCGCCTTATCGATTATCGGTGCCTCTCTCCTTGGGTTCGCAAGCCCATTTTTGGGTATAACGTTGATTAGTTGGATAGCGATTCATTTGACGTTTTTGATCTTCATTAGCAGATCTTGCGACAGGTATGAACATCGGCATGGAGAATCTCGGAGCACATTGCTTGGGAAAATTGTCGACAGCCTGACGAATAACTTCGCGGTCAATTTGTTTTATCGCTTCAGATATGAAAAAGAGGCTCTCATGCCATTTCAAAACGAAGAGCGAGAAACGAATGTATTTGCCAAAAGATATGCTCAAAAAATGTACATCGTCACCTCGGTGCTGTATGCAATTGTTTGTTTCATTGGGATTAACGGATCCATGATCTATCTGTGGCTCCACAACCGGATCACTACCGGTGAAGTCGCCCAAGTCTTTGGCACCATGTGGAATATTGCTATGGTCATGTGGAATGTGGGAGGTATCCTGCCCTCTTTTTTCCAATCGTTCGGCACCGCAAAACAGGCCTATTCGGTAATGTTGGATCCTCAAGATGTGGGTGATAAGCCCCAGGCCAAGCTATTACAAATCAAAACAGGTACAATCACTTTCGAAAACGTTTCATTCGGTTACGGAAAGAAAACACTTTTTGAGAACAAGAATGTCCTTATTCGAGGCGGAGAAAAATTGGGGCTTGTAGGCTTCACAGGAGCAGGTAAATCGACCTTCATCAATTTGATCCTTCGCTTTTTTCCTCTGCACCAAGGTAAAATTGCCATCGATGGTCAGGACATAGCTGATGTCACTTTAGAATCCCTGCGGCGCCAAATTGCCCTAATTCCCCAAGATCCTGTCCTTTTTCACCGCACCTTGCGAGAAAATATCTGTTACGGAAAGCCTGAAGCAGCGGAGACGGAGATGATTCATGCTGCAAAGCTCGCCCATTGCGATGAATTCATTCGCAAAATGACAGGAGGATATGAAGCAAAAGTAGGTGAACGGGGAATGAAGCTATCGGGCGGGGAAAAACAGAGAGTCGCGATTGCCCGAGCGATTCTGGTAGATGCGCCCATTCTCATTCTAGATGAAGCTACCTCTTCTCTCGACTCTGTCACAGAGAGATTCATCCAGGACAGTCTAGAGAAGCTCATGCAAGATCGAACCACAATTGTGATTGCACACCGTCTTTCAACGCTTTCTCGCATGGATCGGATTTTAGTCTTTGATCAAGGGAAGATTGTTGAAGAAGGAACGCATGCTTCCTTGATGAGTAAAGGAGGGCTGTATGCTCGCATGTGGAATATGCAGGTAGGTGGCTTTTTACCTGAGGTACCTTCATGAGAGAAACGGATCCCTCTATTTCCGTTAATAATCATATATAATTTATTTCAAAAATGTCTTCCTTGACTCTCACGTATACGTGATTCCTTATTATGGTGCCATCCTTTAAAATCAAAGGGATATTAAAGGAGAAAGGAATCGATGGCATACACAGTAAAAAAGTTAAGCGAGCTCTCTAGAGTGACAGTCAGGACTCTTCACTTCTACGAGGAGATCGAACTTCTCAAACCGGCTTATTATGGATCCAATGGGTACCGGTATTATGAGGAGAAACAGCTTTTGCAACTCCAACAGATCCTCTTCTTCAAAGAATTGGGGCTTTCCCTGAAGCAGATCCAAAAAGTAATAGGGAGAAGCGATTTTGATCAACTCACTGCTCTCTATTCTCATAGGAATTCTTTGAGCCAGGAATGGGAGAAGATTGGAG
Organism: uncultured bacterium; assembly: GCA_964456885.1. Classification (GTDB taxonomy): domain Bacteria; phylum Chlamydiota; class Chlamydiia; order Chlamydiales; family SM23-39; genus REEB52. The sequence goes on from CAYWDE010000039.1 coordinate 3,765, forward strand.
TTTTACTGCAAACCATCGATAAGACAATCAAACACTTAAAAGGAAAAAAGAAAATGAAAGACAAAGAGATGTTCGATGGTTTCAACATCACATTGGTAAAGGCTAAAGAGGGGCAATCCTACTCTGCTGCTGAGAAAATCGTTGTCCAAAGCGTAAAAAATCCCACCAAAAACGCCGAAGACGTCGAAAAACGGGGCAAGGCCTACTATGATAACATTACCAAGACGACCCATGCCCTCTTTAAAGAACTGGTCCAATGTATCGAGAAGGGGCTGGATCCTGCAGCAGACGAGGTGCAAAAAATCATTAAGAGACACCACGCCTTCGCAGAGCAGACTCATTCTGCGACAAAAGAGGTGTATAAGGCTATGGCTTTAGTTTATGCGGAACATCCTGAATTCCGAAAACAGCTAGATCCTTTCCATTCTAATCTGGCCATTTTCATGGCAGAGGCGATGAGGATATTTGCCGATCAAAAATTATCTTAAACCCAAAAAACCTCCTTCAAAAATGGGGGAGGTTTTCTCATAAAACTTCTTTTAAAGAAAATCGATTGACCCTGACGTTACGTTATTCCCTATTATTGGGTCATCTTTTAAAATTAAAGGGATTTTAGGGAGAGAAGATCGATGGCTTACACAGTGATGAAACTAGCAAAAATTTCAGGGGTCAGCGTCCGAACGCTCCATTGGTATGATCGGGTGGGGCTCTTGAAGCCTGCCTACCATGGCGCGAATGGATACAGATTCTATGAAGAAGAGCAATTGCTTGCGCTTCAGCAAATTCTTTTTTTCAGAGAACTTGGCTTTGAACTGAAGCAAATAGAAAAAATCCTGAAGAGAGGCGACTTCGACAAGATGAAGGCTTTGAGTTCACACCGCCAGGTTTTGCAGAAAAACGTGGATAGAACCAAGAAGCTAATTAAGACTATCGATCGAACAATCGAACATCTAAAAGGAACCAAAAAAATGAAAGACCATGAAATTTACCTTGGCTTCAGCAATGAGAAGCAAGATGAGTATCAAAAATATTTGATCAACCGCTTCGGTGATAAAATCGAAGAGTCTATCAAGGAAAGTAATGAAAAGATCAAACATATGAGTAAGGAAGACTTTGAAAAGAGCAAAAAAGACTGGGTTCACATTCTGGACGATCTAGCGATACTTTGGAAGAAACGAGCTCCTGCCAGCTCTTCTGAAGTCCAAAAAATCATTCGCAGACACTATGAATGGCTGAAGAAATACTGGACTCCAGACCGCGCCTCTTATGCTGGTATGGGGGAAGGCTATGCAGGGTTTGAATGGAAAGATGTTTTCAAACAGTACGATCCTGAACACCCCAAATTTGCTAGGTTCCTTGCTGAAGGAATAAAAATTTTCGCAGACCGGGAATTAGGTTAAGGGGAAGCCATGAAGATTGAAGTTTGTAATACTCTGTCAATGTTGGCTGGAGGCCGTCCACAGGACCCTGAGTTGATATGGCAAGAACGAGTTATAAAGCCTTTCAAGCCTATGTTGCAGATGGTTCCAATGGATTTTACAGCTATGGGGGCGTGTGATTTTAGCACGCCTTCAGGCTCGCTGGAAGAAACCCTCGATGTCTTCGCGCGAAACAGGATTGTCGAGAGAATTGAAAACGCATTACAGACCGCCTGGAGAGCTCTTCACGAAAACGGAAATTTTCCTTTTCCTGACACTCTGCAGGTCGGTATTTTTGTCAGCAATGGGAAGAATGTTGTTCATGAAAAGATCAATCATGGATTTAGTGGGTTTGGAGGGATTCCTGGATTTATTGTATTGGTCCTATCTCCAACAGACTATGTGTTGAAAAATATTGAGGCTCTAGTGGCCCATGAATTTCATCACAATGTCCGCAATGCCATAGAGCCTTGGCCAAAAGACAATAATATTTCTGTCGGTCAGTATCTATTAATTGAAGGCTTAGCTGAGGCATTTGCTGCTGAATTGTATGGGGAGGAATCGATCGGTCCTCAAACAATTGGATTAATGGGAGCTGCCCTTGAAAAGGCGAAGCAGACAATTTTGCCGCATATCAAAGAGAAGGGCTTTCAAACGGCTCAAAGCTACCTCTTTGGTGACGCGCTTGCCGATGCTTTCGGATATCCAAAAACTGGATTGCCGCACGGAGCTGGCTACGCGGTTGGCTACCGCCTAGTTAAAGATTATTTTGCTAAAACAGGCAAAAATATCTTTACTGCAACACAAGAACCTTCGGAACAAATTCTCAATGAAATTGTTCCACCTGTGCAGCAATTGCCAAACTGTCGTTTATCATCCAAACTTTAAGGTTCAATAAATTTTCGGTTCTTGATGCCATTTTTTATTTCTGGCAAAATACCCTCTCTGCTGAGGAGAGGGTTCGTAGAAAATCGGAGAGATGGGGTTATGGTGGAGTGCGTTTCAATTCTAAAAAAAATCGGCCTTGGGTCAGCAGCTCTGCTTGGATTCCTTACGTGCACTGGATTCCTCTATCAATCCATTAGCACAGACCTCGAAGAAGATAAGAAAAAGAGTGTAAATCATAACGTAACAGTTTCAAACGGAGAGCTTTATTTTGAAAGCACAGGAGAAGGTGAACCGCTGATTTTTATTCATGCTGGCTTTTCTGACCATAGGGATTGGAAATGTCAAATTGAAGATTTCGGAAAGGAATTCAATACCATTGTCTACGATCAACGAGGTGCAGGAAATTCTTCTGTGCCAACGAGTTCTTTTTCTCCAGCAGATGATCTCAGAGCTGTAATGGATCACCTAAAAATAGAAAAAACTGCTGTGATTGGCCACTCGCTTGGAGCAACAATCGCTTTGGATTTCGCACTCCAGTATCCTGAAAGGGTTTCTTCTTTAATCTTGGTTGCTCCAGGTGTGAACGGTCATATGTGGTCACCTGAGTATTCGGAATGGTTTCAAACTATTTGGAGTTTATCTCAACCTAAAGAAATGACAAAACAAGCGCTATCAGCCCCTTTCTATGCCCTTGCTATGGCCGATCCAGATATAAAATCAGAACTCGAAATGATCACTAAAGAAAATTTAGAGAAAATTTTAACTTGGAAAAGTTTGGATCTCCAATGGTTTTTTCCTGAACCAATTTCCAAGCTGAAAGAACTTAAAACACAGACATTTATTGTTTATGGTGATAAAGACTCACAAGATATAAACAAAATAGTTCGCACTCTCATTGATAATTTACCAAACGTTGAAGTAGCTCAAATTCAAAATACTGACCACTTGCTAAATTTTGAACAACCAAATGAACTGAATCAACTAATATTAAAATTCTTAAGAGACAGACATTCTGACTGACGGAAAAACTATGGATTACGAGCAGCTGAAAATAAAATCTTATAAGCATTGGGATCTCTATCTTCATGAAAATCAGTGCTATCTCGGCAGGACCTTTCTTCAACTTAAAGAGGATGGAGTTGCCGAAGATTTTCTCGCTATTGAGGGAGAAATTAGAGATGAGTTTTTCCAGGTGGGCAAGGAAGTAAAAACAGCACTTAAGACTCTTTTCAAACCAGACAAAATGAATTATGCGGCCCTGAGCAACACGTCTCCTGTAATCCATATGCACATCGTGCCCCGTTATAAAGAAGCGCGTGAGTTTGCTGGAATCGTCTTCAAGGATACTCGTTGGGGTCAAAACTATGCCCCTTATGATCGTTCTTTTGTTCTTGCAGAATCCATTCTTTTTGAAATCAGGGACGCTTTACGGAAAAAACTAGGTGAGCAATGAATGCAGTTAAACAAATGCTAGGGTTTTCAAAGAACCTAACGTTTATCTATGCATATCCTATTCTTCTGACCTTGATCGGGGTTATGATTCATGCATTCGGTCTCATAAAAATTGAATATTGTACCGCTCCTACTTGGATCCATTTGATTATGCTGGCTGTCGATAGCGCAGTGGTCGTTGGGCTTATAGCGAAGTCCACATGGGGATGGCGGCTTGCCGTAGCGCTCTTTATTGAACAAGTAATACTCCAAACATACAGCTTACATCAACTCGGTTGGTTGGAAAGTTCTTTTCCGCTACAAATACCTGTACCTTTACTGTGTTTGACAGCTCTGATTGTTTTAGTTCTCAATAAAAACAAATTTACTCGATTGCAAGATGGGCAAAATGAAACCGGCGTTTAAAATCTTTATTTTCTTCATATTGTTCTCGAACCTCTGCTTTTCACATGAAACCTCTTTGCTTTTGATACGCCACGGTCAAACAGATTGGAACATTGAGGATCGCATTCAAGGACTGACGAATAATCCATTGAATAAAAAAGGGATGACCCAAGCAGAAGATTTAGCTGAAAAACTTGCGTCCACTTATTCCGATATAACTGCCATTTATTCTTCTGATTTAGACCGAGCCTTGGTGACTGCTCAAATAACCGGCAACAGCCTGCATTTACCAGTTAAAAAAAGAGAGCAGCTAAGAGAAAGAAACAATGGAGTGGCAGAAGGGCTGACAGCAGAAGAGGAGCGAGATCTTTATGGCACCTCCGAAGAAATATTGAACCAACTCTATCCTGATTACCGCCAAAGATGGGATCACACTTCGATTCCAGGTGCTGAATCCTACAATGAGCTTCTCAAAAGAGTAAAAAATGAATTAATCGACATCGCAACGAAGCATCTTGGAGAGCAAGTTGCAGTATTCGCTCATGGAGAAATTCTTGGAATACTTGTTTCCGATCTTCTGGGTAAAGAAAAGCCCTTCCATTTGCCTAACTGTAGCATCGTTAAAATCCTCTATTTTCCAGAGAATCCAACGCACCCCTTCAAATTTATTGCTATTGATGAACCTTCCCTGACAGGAGCTGCAAAATGCCCTATACCATAGTTCTTACGCCTCCCTCTGATCAAGCGCTGAAATATGTGGAGACGTCCCAGGCGCTCTATAGCGAATATCAGCCAAGCTATTTACTTGCTGCGGATGGTTCCTCTTCTCCACATATTACAGTAGTCCAATTCGATTGCGATTCGCCTGAGCTCGCAAATCAAGTCTGGGTATACATGTGCGACAAAATGTACGAAGAAGAGCTTGAACCTTTTGAGCCTCCGTTCACAGGCGTATCTTTCATAGAAGGAGTAGGGCCATACATTGGAACCACCTGGGTAGAATTATCTGTCCAAAGAGGTGATGAGCATTCTCCCATCATGAGAATCCATTATGTTGCTCTTGAAGCTCTAAAGCATTTTAATTTAAAACCCCTTAACGCTATCGGGAATAACTACCGCCCACATCTCACACTTGCCCGTATTGTTATGCCAAAACAAATGGAGGTATGGTCCAAAAAGCTCTACGCCAACCCTGGGCATTTTACTTTAGAGTTTGGGCTATCAGATGAGAAGTGGCAATATGTGCATACTTTAGGGAGTTTTGCAGCAGAACTTAAAAAAGAAGAGGATAGCTGAATGATCGAGTCTATTAGCTCTTTTGCCAAAGTAAGATTCGATGACTTACCACCCAAATCGTTGGTTGTGTTTGATGTAGATGAAACTTTGATCACCCCTGCTGATATCTTACTTAAACCCGCCGGGAGAGGTTTCAAGGGATGGGAAAAGATAAATCCGGAACAAATTTTACATTACGTGACCATCATGCTAGCGAGCACAACTTATGTTTTGGTCGACGAAAATATCCCTGGCATGATTCAAAACCTATCTTCAAAAGGGATATCTGCCATGGGGCTCACCGCCTGCAGCACAAGGTCAGTGGGAGTCATCGAATCAATGGAAAAATGGAGATTTGATCAATTGAAAGCAGTAGGAATCGACTTTAGCTCCTTCTTTACCGAGGAGTGTGTATTCTCTGAATTAGTTGGAGAGACCAGCAGGCCCCCGATTTTCAAAAATGGCATTCTTTTTACTGGAGATTTTCAAGCAGTCGATAAAAGCACTAAGGGAGAGTTATTAGGAGTCCTTTTCGATCGAATGAATTGGAAGCCTGAACAGGTCGTTTTCATCGACGATGATAGGAAGCATCTTGAAGCCGTGCGAGACATGTTGAAGCCGAGAGGGATTCCTTTTCGGGGATATCTAATAGAAAGGCCTTTACTAAAGCTGAATGAGGAGGTAGCCGAATTCCAGATTCAGACTCTCCTCGATTCAAATAAGTGGATCTCCGACGAGCAGGCAAAAATACGAGGTCTAATTCAATGAGTAACAGCTCTTTTTCAAAATGGATCTTTTCAGTCCTTTTCTTTTTTCACATGCAGGCTTTCTCAGCGGAAGAAAACTTTCTTCTTATTGACCATGCAACAGATCGAGTGGTCCTTCAGTTAGGGACCGGTATTCACGAACGGGTAAGTCCCTGTTCCACTTTTAAAATCGCCTTAGGCTTGATAGGATATGATTCCGGAATCTTGAAAGATCAATCGACTCCAGTTTGGGAATTTCAAGAAGGGTATGTTGATTATAGGGAAATCTGGAAAGCTCCCCAAACGCCTCAATCGTGGATGAAGAACTCTTGCATTTGGTATTCCCAAGTCTTGGCAATAGAATTGGGAATCGATACAATCAAAGCGTATTTGAAGTTATTGGAGTATGGAAATCAGGAT
>CAYWDE010000040.1:0-10299 GCA_964456885.1 uncultured bacterium
GAGCTAGCTTTAAGTTTCTTTGAAGAGGGGTTGCGCGATTTAAAATTGAGTAGAGACTCCTTCCCTCCTCTCACCTTTAGCTACTCAGATCAGACACGTCGAGACCAGTTAGCCCTCTACCTCCAAACAACTTGGGCAAATACGTTAGGAATTCAGGTTCAGCTTAAAAAAAACACATGGAATTTTTTTCGGAGCCAATTGGAAAAAAGGAATTTTGAGATTTGCGGAACCATCCAGGATACTTTGAATGAGCACTCTTTAGGGTTTTTAGAAAGGTTTGAAGGGGGCACTTCATGGAATTTTTCCCAGTGGTCCCATCCCAGTTACAGAAAGCTCATTGAGGAAGCTAAAAAAGAAAAAAGTGCCGCTAAACAAAAAGAGCTTAAACAGCAAGCTGAACATATATTATCTGAAAACGTCCCCTTTACCCCTTTATTTGATTATGTACATCTCTATGCACTCCATCCCCGTTTAGAATGCGCATCTTTTGATGCAGAAGGGTGTGTAGATTTTAGCCAAGGAGCAAAGAAATTATATGAACTTTAATAAAATTCGAAAACTCTTTATTCTATCTTTAATTTTTTTACTTACCTCATGTCAAAAACAACAAAAAGAGGAAGCCATGCAAAACCTTTTAAGGGTTGATTTCCAAGAGGGCGATCTCGCCTCTCTGCATCCGCATGACCTCATGGTCTATTTGCGGGGGATATCAATCGGAAAGACTCTTTTTGAAGGGCTGACGCGGATCGATGATCAAGGAAAAGCTCAACTTGCAGGAGCTCAATCGGTCGAGGTCTCGTTAAATGGACTCCTCTATACTTTCAAACTGCGCAAGAACTTCTGGTCTGACGGAAAGCCTGTAACAGCTTTTCAATATGAAGCCGCTTGGAAAGAGGCTCTATCTCCCGTCTCTTTCTGCCCAAGACCCGATCTATTATACATGCTTAAAAATGGTGTAGAGGTAAAAAAGGGGACTCTTTCGATAGACCAATTAGGAGTCAAAGCTGCAGATGCAGAGACGCTGGTCGTTGAACTCGGCCGCCCTTCTCCTCACTTCTTAGAGCTATTAGCTCAGCCAATTGCAGCCCCTCTTCAAGATCCGACCAATCGATCGATTCAAGTCTTTAACGGCCCATTTATTGTTGATCATTGGAAAAAAAATTCACTTCTTACACTAAAGCAGAATCCCTATTTTTGGAACCGAAAGAACGTCTCTATTGAACAAATCGATATCTCTATGATCCAAGAGAGCGAGACAGCCTATGCGCTCTATGAAAAAAAGGAGCTCGATTGGATTGGAGTCCCCCTTTGCCCCCTCTCTTCTGAACAAGTGACCCACTTAAAAGGGAAAAATGCGCTGATCTCACATCCGATCGATCGCGCTTTCTGGCTCTTTTTAAATACGCAGCATAAAACCCTCTCCTCCCCTTCTATCCGAAAAGCGCTCAGCATGGCGATCAATCGGGAAGCGATTACCCATAATGTGTTTGTCGGGAATAACCCCCTAGATAAGCCGATTCCCCATGCCCTATTGCCCGCTCATACTCATGCAGCTTTAAAAGAAGATCTATCTGAAGCAAAAAAAGAGTTTAAAAAAGGGGTCGAAGAGCTCGGATTTACAGAAGAGAATTTCCCCCCTTTGACCATCACCTACTCTCAACAAGCAAATCGGAAACAGCTTGCCGAATACCTACAAAATGCGTGGAGTCAAGCTTTTGGAATTAAAGTCCGCTTGGAACCACAAGAGTGGAATGTGTTACGGACCAATTTAGGGAACGGGCAATTTGAGATCAGCGGCGCGTTTGAAGCCTCTTTCTACCATGACCCCCTTGAAATGTTAGAAAAAATGGGTACCCTTGGACCTGCTAATTTTCCACAGTGGGTCTCTCCCCTCTACCAACAAAAAATCGCTTCCGCAGGCAATGAGCCCCATATTGACCAGAGGATGCATCTTCTGGCTGAAGCGGAAGAGATTCTGATGGATCAGATGCCCTTTATCCCGATTAGCAGCGATAAATTCCTCTTTGCCCACAACCCAAAACTAAAAGGTTATACCTTTGATTCGGTAGGGGCTATCGACTTCAGTTACGCCTCGATTCGGTAAATATAAAGAACCATAGGGCAAATTAGCTCTATGGTTATTGACCTATCGGCGCCTCTCCCTTATCATTTTAATTATGGATCCACTTTTACAAGTTGAAAATCTTTGGGTCACCTTTTCTTATCAGGGGCAAAAGCTCCATGCTGTCCGGGGTATCTCCTTTGAAGTGGGCCAAGGAGAAGCGGTAGGGATTGTCGGTGAATCAGGTTCTGGGAAAAGCGCTGCCGTCCAGGCAATCAATGGCCTGACTCCAGGTACCATCTCTGGGAAAATTTTATTTGAGGGGAAAGAGTCGATTTGCCGCGGTAAAGATATCGGGATGATTTTCCAAGACCCGATGACCTCTTTAAACCCGACGATGAAAATCGGAGCGCAAATTTCTGAAGGGTTGATCTACCATAAATTAGCGACTCGAAAAGAGGGGGAAAATAAAGCGGTTGAGCTTTTACGCCTTGTCGGGGTTTCAGAACCAGAACTGAGGGTTCACCAATATCCCCACCAATTTAGCGGAGGGATGAGACAAAGAGTTCTGATCGCCATAGCAATCGCCTGCAATCCCCGCCTTCTAATCGCAGATGAACCAACGACCGCTTTAGATGTGACCATTCAAGCGCAAATCTTAAAATTAATCCAAGAGATGCGGACCCACTTTCAGATGAGCCTTCTCCTCATCAGCCACGATTTTGGTGTCATCGCCTCCGTGTGTGAAAGGGTTCTTGTCATGTATGCAGGAAAAATTGTCGAAAGCGGCCCTGTCGATCAAGTATTGAATCACCCCCGTCACCCCTATACAAAAATGCTTCTAAACTCCCTTCCCCGCCTTGACCGTCCAAAGTCGGAGCCCCTTTTATCGATCTCTGGGTCTCCCCCCAATTTACTCAATTTACCCAAAGGGTGCTCCTTTAAAGAGCGGTGCCCGCATGCAGCGATTAAATGTGGAGAAGAACCCTCGGGGCCTATCGCATGTTGGAGAGATAAATGATCGAAGTAAAAAATCTAACGAAAAGCTATAGACTCGATAAAAAAAGGGAATTGCTAGCAGTAGACGAGGTGAATTTAACGATCGAACAAGGGGAAACCGTCGGCCTTGTGGGAGAATCGGGTTCAGGAAAATCGACTTTAGGGAGGATGATTTTAGGGTTGGTTAAACCCACTTCAGGAGAGATCTTTTTCGAAGGGAAAAGAAAAACAGAACTTCTCCCTTTAAGAATGCAGATGATCTTCCAAGATCCCTACTCTTCGCTCAATCCCCGGATGACGATCCATGAGATCCTCGCTGAACCGACCCAAATCCACCGCCTACCGATACGGGTGGATGAACTCCTTGAACTGGTAGGGCTTCCTAAAGAGGCAAAAAACCGTTACCCCCATGAATTTAGCGGTGGGCAAAGGCAGAGGATAGGGATCGCTCGGGCATTGGCACTGAACCCCGATTTTCTAATTTGCGATGAGCCGATTTCTGCTCTCGATGTCTCGATTCAGGCGCAAATCATAAATCTACTCCAACGGCTGCAAAAAGAGCTGGGATTAACGATCCTATTCATAGCTCATGACTTGGCTATAGTCAGGTATTTATCGACCAGGGTCGCAGTGATGCATCAGGGTAAAATTGTAGAGTGTAGGGATGCAGATGAGTTGTTTTCACAACCCAGCCACCCCTACACGAAAAATTTGTTAGCCTCTCAAACCTTTGGAGGCAACTCTAATATCAAGGTAGGAAACTGATCTAACCGTTCCCGGCTTGGATTCCCTGCGAATTTCTCCCGTATAATGGGACATAGCCTATTGAAGAAATCTTCAATCCTCTCATTTGGTTCCCGAACAATTCCATTCACAGGCAGATTTCTTTCGTGGCCATATACAGGGTAATTATTATCTTCTTCCTGCGGGTCTTTTATAGAGGCTTCTTTAGCTACACTTTTTACAACCGTTTCTTCTGGATAACGGCTAAGATCTACAGGTTTATGCTTTGCAATCGCGCCAACGGGCAAACGGACAAGTCTTCCGGGATCTTTAATAGCGTCAGGCTCTGCAGTATCTAGATTGTTTGGATTATTTGGACTAAAAATACGAGAAACGTTTTGTACAGCTTTAAGAGTAGGGTTTCTATCAATAAAGCCATCTAAAATTTTTCGAATTTCTTCATTCCCTCTATTAATTAATTGCATCGCTTTATCTTCTTCGTGATTTGAACCGACAGAAGAGAGTCTTTGCTCAGGGTTTGCCAATTCAACTACACCATAAAGTTCTGCAGCTGTATTCGAGTTTGAATTAGCCTTAGCAAATGAGAAAGCAGCATCCTTAACTTTCCCAACAAGATTAGAAATATGGGATATATCAGCGCTAGTCGCTCTTGCCATCATTGAGGTAGGAGCTTTTGCGGAGGATAATTTAGTTGAGGGGACTGGACTTGGATTACCAGAAACGGTGAAAGTACGAGCCCCTTGCCTAATGGCATCTATGATTTGTTTGGCTGGCGCATCGAAAGCAGATTGAGATGAACTTCTAGTCCGGCTACTTCGGATGGCTTTGATCTCAGCCTGTGAGAAGTTTGGGAAATTTCTTCCTACTCCAGAAGGGATATTTAGAGTAGGGACATCTAGTGAAGAGACCTGTTCAAAAACGTTCATGGAGGTTAGTGGAGAGTTTACACCCATAATTTTTACTCCTTTAGTTGTGGAAATTGAATATTTTACTCTTATGAAGAAATTTATTCAAGGACCAACTCATTTTCTTAAAAATTGTTAATGTTTTTCTTCTTGAAGATTTAAATTAGCACCAACTGGACCAAGAGAATTTCTTGATTGTTCAATCTTTGTTGCCAAATGGTCACCTAATTCTGGATAACACTGTAAAAGAGCGCTTAACATATCAGACAATGAGTCATAAGACGAAGAGATCCTAACTGATGGGTTGGAAGCAAAAGGAGATGTGGGGGGGAGCTCAACAAGTTCATTAATAAAAGGTGATCCACCCCGATCGGTTTTCTTAAGCGCCTCAATAAATTTTTTCTTACTTTCAGGGGATCGAAAAGTGAGATCTACCCACATCACTACGCCAGCTTTTTTAACAGGCGTTCTTATATTTTCATCCAATCTAAATACGGCGGGGGTGTTCCATATCTGAGGAGAAGCATTAGTCAATGAAGAGGGAAGATCGGGAGTTAGGCTTGGATCCCCCTGAGGAGGTGTTACAATTCTTCTGGGGGCCAAGGTATCTCGATTAAAGGGGAGATGATCATCCTTACTCGCTGGAAAAGATTTCATTTCTCTTGAAGGAGAGAGAGTTTGATTGCCTGGACGGGAAATGGACTGTCTTATCTTGTGAATTAAAGAAAAAGGGCCTAGATCAGTTTCGCTCCATGGTCTTGAAAGAGAGGCAATTTTTTTAACAAGAGCCATAAATTGTCTGTATTCAGACGAATAGAAGAGGTTTAGGTCAGTTTTACTTCGGGCTTTTAGATCGATGTGAGAAAAAGAGCCTAACCCTTTAAAAAGGGTAGCAGGCTGCATATCTACTGGAGAGTGGGCAGATCCTAAGCTCACTTCACTTTCAGGCTTCGTGTGCGCCAAAACAAATTTCAATTCTTCTTCTATAGATCCGACAGACTGTCTTCTTAATTGAGAGGAAATAGGGCTCATATTGGACTACTTTTTTTAAAGAAGCATATTAAGACCAGGTGGAAAATCGCTAAATAATCTCAAAAGCAAATAACATCTGGTTTTTATAACACTTCTAAGGGACTGCTAATCGATTTGAGTTGTGCTGATTTCTGAGATTATTTTGAACGATTTTTAATTCTTTTGGGGATTGATATCTGTTCCTTATATTGACCCTTAAAAAGAATCAAAAAATGGATCCAAAAAACTCAAAACCGGCTGAAACAAAGTCCTTTAACAGTCTCTAAATTATCGAAGAAGATATACTAACACTAATTTTGAATTTAGTTCAAGATTTACAAAACAGGACACGGCACGGAGCCGTTTTCAGAAGTCTTTCTAATTCGAGAGCGAAATGATCATTGTCTTTCAATTCGTTTTTCCGTGTGCCGACCACCACCATATCACACTTTTCGTCCTCAATGAGATCTAAAATAGCCCCTTCAACAGTCCGCGCTCGTATTAATTTTAGATCGATAGATAAGTGGTATTCCCGGGCAACTGCTTCTGCTCTTTTTAACGCTGCTTCCCCAATCTCTTCTCTCTTGATCATTGGGGCGTGCATAGGGAGAGAGGGGGGAATTTCGATCACATGGACAGCTGTTAATTTGGCGCTAAAATTTTTCGCCAATTGACAAGCTGTTTGAATCGCTTCTGTATTCCCCAATATCCGAGCTGTCACCAAGATATGTTTTAGATGCATCGGATGGTATTCGGGAATTTTGATTTTTTCAATAGAGAGCTGCCCCATTGGAGCAATTTTTTTCTCTTTCCGGTAATTGAAATACATCGCAGCTCCTAAGACGAGCCAAATAAGCCCCAGATTCCTTCCATCTGGTTTTGTAAAGACAATGATCAGCCATACACTAAAAGTAACAAATACCCCTATGAGAGCTGTAAGAGGTATCGATCGGTTACGCCCTAAAGGAATATTAAAAGGGGCTTTAAAAGGGCGGTGCAGCCCCGGCTTTTTAACCCGGAGAACAAGTAAAGAGAGGTGGGCAAAGAAAAAAGCAATTTGAGCCCCAAAGTTATACATATCTGCTAAAAAATGGATATCTCCTTGGCTTAATAAGATCATGACCGCAGCTAAAAAAGCAAAAATGCCAAGGGAAATATAAGGGGTCCGAAATCGAGAATGGAGGCGAAATAAAAAGTGGGGCACCTGATAATACTCAGCCATCGAAAAAGTGAGGCGCGAAGCGCCGATCAACCCTGCATTTGAAGCGATCAACAAGATAATTGCAGCTATCAGACCAAACCAGGGAGCCAACCATTTCCCTCCAAACGGCATCTGTGCGACAATTCCTGCAATCGGATCGTCAACATAAGTCGTCCCTAGCTCCTGTGGAGAGATTACAGAGAGTCCAACAATCGATATAAAAAAGTAGAGAACAACAAGAATAGACATCGTCCATTTAATCGCCCGGGGAACTGCAACGAAGGGTTTTTTTGTTTCAGCAGCAAGCTGCGCGATCGACTCGATCCCTGTATAAGCGACCATCGCCATCGCTGTCCCTTTTAAAAACTGCCCCCAACTAGGAGACCAATCAGATCCAGGCACTCCAATACGTAAATGACTAATAACAAATGGCAGATTGAGGAGCAAAAAAGCACCGATTAAAATAATCAGAAGCTGCGAAAAAATTGTCACAAGAGCTAGCAGTAAGCTAAATCGCCCAGAGCTCTTTACCCCAATCACATTGATGACGTAAAGAAAAAGGATGATCCCCAAGTTCATGCAAGTCTGGATCGTTAGAGTATTCGTGAACGGAATGAGATATTTAAGATAGGGGGGAATCGCAAAAGCGGAGAGGGCGATCGTCATGATATAATCGAGAAGGAGCCCCCACCCAGCTATAAAAGAGATAAAATCATTAAATGCATATCGAGAGTAGGTCGCAGAGCCTCCTGGCTCTGGGAAAGTGGTCGCCATCTCCGCATAGGTCAAAGAGGTGCAGATAAAAGCAAACCCAGCGATTGCCATCGCAAGAGGAGTTGCCCCTAAAGCATAAAGAGCCGTCATTCCCAATGCATAGTAAATAGACGACCCTACATCGCCATAACCGACAGAAAACAATTCGGAGGCGCCTAAGGCCCGCTTTAGACTTTTTTTCTCGAGATGGACAACCCGTTCATTAGAATGGTGCATCTCCTTAAGGTATTAGACAAGCACCTGTTTTGGCAATTGAAAAAAGACATTTTCTTGAATAAAAGTGATTTCTTCGACTGTTTTAAGTCCTAATTCCTTCAAACGTTCAAGACAAGACTGGACAACGGCCTCAGGAGTTGAGGCTCCAGCTGTCATAGCGATCACTTGAACCCCTTTAAGCCATTCAGGGTTAATTTCTGTCTCTCTATGAATTAAAAAGGCTTTCCGGCCGCGCCTCTCGGCCACTTCTCTCAATCGGTTTGAATTGGAACTTTTCGGATCCCCTACGACTAGCACGAGATCGGCCTCTTCAGTGATTTGTCTAAGGGCCATTTGTCTATTTGTCGTCGCGTAACAGATCGACGAACTGGGGAGCGTTTCAATCTGCGGATATTTATAGAGTAGAGCCTCTGTGATCTCTTTCACATCGTCTAGACTAAGAGTTGTCTGAGTCAAATAGGCTAATTTGTCTCCAAGGCCAAAGGAGAGGCTCGCTACCTCTTCAACAGTCTCAACAATCGTCGTCACTTCAGGAGCTTCTCCTGCTGTTCCTATCGTCTCAACATGATTCCGATGCCCAATTAAGATAATTTGATACCCTTTTTCGGCATATCTTTTAGCTGCAGAGTGGACCTTTGTAACAAGGCCACAAGTCGCATCGATCTCAATTAATTTCCGCTTTTTTGCCTCTTCTCGGACTTTCGGAGGGATCCCATGAGCAGAATAGACGATTCGGGTCCCTTCTGGAACTTCGGTTAACTCCTCAATAAAAACCGCACCCATCCCCTTAAGTTCTTCTACGACATGGGTATTGTGTACGATTTCATGCTTTACATAGATGGGAGGGCCCCAAATTTGGAGAGCTTTTTTGACCGTATCGATCGCCCGTTCTACCCCTGCACAAAATCCTCTGGGTTTAGAGAGCAAAAGCTTCATATTTTAAGACTGTAAAGTGAAATTTAAATAGAGAGTATCAGAATAGGTACTTAAGAAAAAATCCCTTTCCTAGAGGGTGACTACAACATAACCTTTTTTCGCTCTCTAGAAGATCTCTGGCCGATTTTCGATTCTTTTTTCAAGGGTTATACCCCCGTGGTATTACCCACGAAAAGAGGATCAAAAATCGACTCAAAAAGTCTAAAAAACGACTACCACTTATTTTGTAAGCACCCCTCTTAGGAAGGGATCTTACTTTCTTTAAAAATTAAAGAATGTTTACGTCTGTTGCTTCAGGTCCTTTACGGCCAGGTCCTTCAACGAATTCAACTTTTTGTCCTTCGCGAAGAGACTTAGGGTCGCCATTCACGTTATTTGCGTGAACGAACAATTCCTTGCCGCCGTTATCTGGGATGATGAATCCGAAACCTTTTTGTGTGTTAAAGAATTTAATTGTTCCTTTAGACTTTGTCAAAATATCCTCATTTTTTGGTTACTTTTACTCTCTATACAAGAGTAAATGATACATTATACAGAAGCGCCAGTTTTTTTCACGCCTTTCTTATTTCTAAGCCGATAAATAGGTAAATTTCCATTGAATTTAGAGACCATTTTTTGATCTGGCTAAACGTTTTTCTTCCTTAATCCGCCGAAGGTATTCCTGAGACATCCAGTAAAAATTATCAAAATAAGCATATACACCTACCTCTTGCTTTAGAATTAGATCACGCGCCTCCGGCTTAACCAAAGCTGAAGGAGCCGTCTCTAAAAGGCTAAAAATTTTCCCTCTGGGCGAAACTAAAGCATTGATCTGTTTACTCAACATATAGCTTGCATAATCTTTTAAAAATTCTACTGACAGCCTGTGAAAAGTCTGAACAAATAACAGATCTAGATTTTGTCGATGTATCAACTGCTGATAGGCTTTTTCAATAAGCCTAACCTTAAAATCTCTCTCTTCTCTCCACAGGCTGCTTTTAACCGATTGAGAATAAGAAACATTAAGAGGAACTACATACCTTATCGCATTACCAATATCGTAGAAAGGATTTTTATGGGGCAGATTAGAAAAAACCTCTTTCTGCTCTTCCACCAAGGGGCTGATCGCTGAAGCCATAAAACGCCTCCTAATTTTTAAATACATTGGGGTCAGACTGAGATTTTTGGGTCCCTGTTGGAGAAACCCTCCCCAATCCTTTTTGAATCCTCTCCAGGTACTCTTGGGCCAGAAAATAAAAACTTTTAAAATAGCTTTGCTTAGCTCTACTCAGATCAGGGAGAACTACCCCCTGCCTAACCCTAGGGCTGCTGATGGTAAAACTTTGAATTCTCCCCCTTGGAGAGAGCATCTCATCGATTACTTTAGGGGCAAAATCTTTAAAAAATTCGGTCGCAAGTCGAGAAAACCCCTTAAATAATTTCACCTCTTCTCTCTGAGTGTACCGTGCTTG
>CAYWDE010000041.1:0-3085 GCA_964456885.1 uncultured bacterium
CAACCCTCTTTTCTCAAAGCTGTGATGAGATGAATACAGCCCCTGCACATCCCCGAAGAACGCAAAATCGGCTCGTCCATCCACCCACTCACGATCCGAACACCCCTTTTGATAATGAAGCAGATACCGACTTTTCCCTTCCACAAAATCGGAAATGGGCCGAAGAGATCGTTCACCACTGGAAAAATTATAAGCCAAAGCCGATCCCTCTCGTCATTGGAGGAAAAGAGATCCACGACAATGAGGAAGGGCTTGGCCACGATCCAAATGGCCATGTAAAGCCGCTTTACATTTATACAAAAGCACACAAACACCATATCGATGAAGCTTTAAAATGTGCCAAAGAGCATGAGAAAAGCTGGGGTAGTACCACCGTTGAACATCGGAGCCAACTCCTCGCCCGCGCGGCCCAAAAAATGCGTGAACGGAGAGGCGAGTTGATCGGCGCGATGATGATCGATGGAGGCAAAATTGTCTCCGAAGCAGACCCAGAGGTCTCCGAAGCGATCGATTTTGCCGAATATTACAGACGGCAAATGGAAAAAATGTCGCTGATGAAGGATATCCGTTGGACCCCGAAAGGGACTATCGTCGTCGCATCCCCTTGGAACTTCCCTTGCGCAATCCCTGCTGGCGGAATTTTAGCCGCTCTAGTAGCTGGAAACTGCGTCGTTTTCAAACCCGCTTCAGACACTGTCTTAGTCGGGTGGCATTTAGTGAACGCCCTATGGGATGCAGGAATTCCAAAAGAGGTTCTCCAATTCGTCCCCTGCTCAGGCGATGGGCCAGGAAATGATCTAATTAAAGATCCGAGAGTGAACTGCGTGATCCTCACAGGTGGAACAGCGACTGCGAAAAAATTTCTAAAAATGCGCCCCGATTTAGATCTCGCTGCAGAAACAGGCGGGAAAAACTCGATGATCATCACCTCTCTTTCAGACAGAGATCTGGCGATTAAAGATCTGATCCAATCGGCCTTTAGCAATGCAGGGCAAAAATGTTCTGCCGCTTCTCTCGCTATCCTCGAAGCAGAAGTCTATGATGACCCCCATTTCTTAAGATCTTTAAGAGACGCTGTCTCCAGCTTAAAAGTGGGGCCCAGCTGGGATCTTTCCACCAAAGTCAACCCCCTCATCCACGAGCCTCGCGGCGAGCTCAAACGGGGACTTACAACTCTCGAAGATGGAGAAGAGTGGCTTTTAGAACCGAAACAAGATCCCCACAATCCGTGCCTCTGGAGTCCCGGCATTAAAATGAATGTACGGCCCGGAAGTTTTACTCATATAACTGAACTTTTTGGTCCAGTTTTAGGCCTTATGCGCGCCGACAACCTGCAACATGCCCTTGAACTAGCCAATGCGGTCCCTTATGGACTCACTTCTGGACTTCAAAGTCTAGACGAAAGAGAACAAACGGTATGGATCGAAAAAATCGAAGCGGGAAATCTCTATATCAACCGGGGAACTACAGGCGCTATTGTCCGGAGACAACCTTTCGGAGGATGCAAAGCCTCAAGCATCGGCGGAGGTTCGAAAGCGGGCGGACCCAATTATCTCCGCGAATTTATGGAAGCACATCAGGTAGGGCTCCCTCAAGAGAAGCTACCGGTTAACGAATCGGTCAATAACCTAACGACCCTTTTAGATCAGATCGATCTAACCGCTGAACAGCTCGGCGTCTGGACCGCTAGCTGCGCCAATTACGCCTACTGGTGGAGACGGATGAAGCAAGACAGAGATCCATCAAAAATCGTTGGGCAAGATAACTTCTTCCGCTACACCTCCAGAAAAAATATCACCCTCAGGATCGGCGAAAAATCGAACCCCTTAGATATTCTCCGCGTCTGCGCCGCAGCGCTCACTTGCGAAGCGAATATGGAGATCAGCTGGGCTCCCCACACCTCTGAGCGTCCTAAATTCCACTGGCTCGACCTTCTCCCTGTCTTGCCTATCGTAGAAGAGACCGAAGGGCAGTTTTTGGAAAGGATTCAAAAAGGGGCCATCGAACGGATCCGCCTTGTTGAGCCCGCCTCTAAAGAGATCCTCAAAGCCGCTGCAGAATCGGCCACTTATGTGATAGATAGCCCTGTCCTCATCAACGGGAGGCTAGAATTACTCCACTACCTACGCGAAGTCTCTCTTAGCATCGACTACCATCGGTATGGGAATCTCGGATTGCGAGAAGGGGAACTCAGAAAACCGATTCTATAGAGGTGTTCTAATCCCACCCTTCTGCGGGAGCTTCTGGCAGATGATGCGCCGCTTTTTTTCTCCGATGGATAAAAAAAGCAGATACAAAAGCGATGATCATCAAAACTCCCAGAACATAATGGACTAAAGAAAAAGTGGAGATTTCAGCCAGCCGCGGCCCCTGTGTCGGCAGATAGCCCCGTTTTGCAACCCCTGTAACTAGATAGATCAACGCAAGTCCCATCGTCCCAGCAAACATCCGCAACGTCGAAATCAGACCAAAAGCGACCCCCAATTTTGCGGGAGGGATATCTGACATAGCCATTGTATATGAGGGGGTAAGAATAAAAGGGACCCCCATTCCAAATAAAAGGAGGGCGATAAAATAGGTGATTAAAGAGGGGGTAGGGGTAGAACCGAGCCAGAAAAACGAAGTGATGATCAACAAATAGCCCAAAACTATGGGCAACTTAGGGGTTAATTTATCGGCCAAAAATCCCCCGATATAAGAGAAAAACAAAATGGGCAAAGAAGAAATAGAGGTGATGAATCCCGCTTCAGCTGGACTATACCCGAGAATCTCCTCTGTATAGATCGTCCGGAACACAGCAATCATTAAAATGAACTGCGTGACTGAAATACTTAAACTGATCGCAGAAAAAATAGGGCGTTTAAAAAGACCGATTTCGAGAAAAGGGTGAGCTGCCCTCTTTTCCCTTTTAAATAAAAGCCATAAAGAGAAAAGGGCCAAAGCGCCGCAGATCAAAATGTTCAATGAGCTCCACCCCCAATCGGCCCCTTGCATAAAAAAAAGGGTGGAAAAGAGGGCAAATGTAGAGAAATAGACAAAACCCCGAAAGTCGACTTTGCTAGATTTTCCAGGAGTTGCTGGCAAC
>CAYWDE010000041.1:3095-10277 GCA_964456885.1 uncultured bacterium
AACAAGATCAACGAGAGGATAATTCCGATCACCGTGATCGGGAGGTTGATCCAAAAAATCCAGCGCCAAGAAAGATGCTCTGTTAAAAGACCTCCAATTACAGGTCCAAGAACAGCAAACGTAGAGCCAATACTCACCACAATTCCTGTCGCCTGACCTCTGGAATGGGCCGGGAAGCTCGTCGCTATCAGAGAGGTCTGGGAGGGGAACATAATTGCGGCTCCCAATCCCTGTAAGGCTCGGGCAGCAATCAAAAATCCCACATTTGGACTTAGACTACAGAGAGCAGAAAAAAAGGCGAAAAGGATCATCCCCAATAGATAGGCTTTCCGGTGTCCAATCCTATCCCCCAATTTTCCCCCTATCAAAACAAATACGGTCATCCCTAATAGATAGGAATTGACGGTCCATTGTAATGAGGTGCTAGCTGCACCGAACTCTTGTTGGATTACAGGCAAAGCGACAGGGAGGATCGATTGATCCATAAAGGCCATCGCAGCAGAAGGGATGATGGCTGCGACTCTACGCCATCTCGTTTCAGATAAAGGGGTCATATTTTCGATCCATACATCAATGTGGCTTTTGATTCCATTGAGAGAGGTGAATCTCCCCTTGATCTAGCAACAATTCACAAAAATGGCCCGTCTTCACCTTCTCATTTTTAAACAATCGCAAAAGACCGTTGCTTGTCACAGCAAACACAGTTTCCCCTTCATGAATTTCTTTCAAACGCTCCAACCATCCTATCAAAGCATTAAAATGGTTTTGGTAACTCCCTTTGAAAATATGGGACTGCCATTTCCCCTCTTCATTCCACTCTCTGTATTCTTTCGCCCATTTCAACCCTATCTCTTCAGAAGGGAGCCCTTCCCATAGACCATAATCGATCTCGTTCAAAGCGGGCGCCTCCTCCAAACGAAGTCCAAAAGATTGTGCAATGATTTCTGCAGACTGGGTCTGCCGTTTCAAGCTTCCTGCATAAATAGCTTTCGGAGAAATCTTTTTTGCCATCAAATACTTCACCATCTGCTCCGCTTGCAAAAGACCGTAAGATGTTAAGGGGAGATCGGTACGGGCTCCCACTTGAAGAGGTGTTTGCCCAGCTTCAAATGTATTCCCATGCCTCATTAAGATCAGTCGAATCACACTAATTCCCCTTCGCGGGCAATGATCGACTCGACAAAAGCTACATCTTCAGGTCGATCAACAGAGCCGTGGGTCCTTCCTAAATAGTCCACCTCAACCACTCGAATCGGAATCCCATTCTCAAGAGCTCTAAGCTGTTCCAATTTTTCTGAACGCTCTAACGGCCCCTCCGGTAACTGACTTAACCTTTGCAAAGTGGGGATCCGGTATCCATAAAGGCCGATATGTCTAAAAAGGGGCCTCTCTAAACTCTCCGTGTCCCTGTTATAGGGGATGAGCGCCTTGGAGAAATAGAGGGCATCGCCCCCCTGATTGAAAACCACCGTCGTCCCGCTTGAGCTCCCCCCCCGTTTACTGGCGACAAAATCGGAAAGGGCTCTTCCTCTCAATCGGACGGCCGGTGTCGCCATTTGAACACTCGGGTCTTTAAGCATAGCTTCTAAAACAGCACTAATGACCCAAGGGGGTGTTAAGACCGCATCCCCCTGCAGACTAAAAAAAATTGTATCCCCATCAAACTGAGAGGAGACTTCCGCTACCCGATCTGTCCCTGTGGGACAAGAGGAGCTGGTCATCACAACCTCAGCTCCAAATCCAACGGCAAAATCTCTTAAACTCTCATCATCGGTTGCGATGATCACCCGATCGGCCTCGGCTACCGCTTTCCCAATCGCCCAGACCCGCTCGATCATCGCCTTTCCAGCGATAAGCGCCATCGGCTTATTGGGGAACCTCGTTGAGCCCATCCGGGCTGGAATGACAATCACAACAGACATGGGGCCCATTTTGCCAGAGCTTAAAAAAAATAGCGATTTTCAATTTCTATTTGAGTAACATAGTCCTCCGTGAACATGGCCCTTATGTCAGATCTCAATCCTCAACAAGATATCGCCGTTCAGCACGTCGAGGGCCCTCTCCTCATCCTCGCTGGCGCAGGCTCCGGCAAAACCCGGGTGGTTACTTGCCGCATTGCCCGCCTCCTCGATCTCGGCATCCTCTCTTCAGACATCCTCGCCGTCACCTTCACCAATAAAGCAGCCGACGAGATGCGCACCCGGATCCGGACGCTTAAAAATGTGCAAGTTCTCGCCTGCACCTTCCACAGCCTGGGAGCCCGCATCCTCCGCGAATCGATCCACGCTTTAGGATATAAGCACGATTTTACGATCTATGATGAGGAAGATAGTGAAAAACTCCTCAAAAGCTGTCTCGAACAGCTCCAAATCCCCGACGAAAAAGGGTTTCTCCGGAAAGTCCGCCACCAGATCTCCTCGGCAAAAAACGATCTGTTAGATCCAGAACATGCCGATAAAGAGTTCGCCGAGATTTACATGCTCTATCAGAAGAAACTCAAAGAGTGCAACGCGCTCGACTTTGACGATCTTCTCTACCTCACAGTCAAACTGCTCCTAGAACATGCAGATGTGAGGAGCCTTTACCAAAAAAGGTGGCTCTTTGTCCTTATAGACGAGTATCAAGATACGAACCTCGCCCAATACACCCTCGCTAAAACGCTTGTTGAAGTGCACAAAAACATCTTCGCCGTAGGCGATCCTGACCAATCGATCTACTCCTGGCGCGGGGCCCGTTACCAAAATATCCTAAACTTTGAAAACGATTTTCCCGGTGCGAAAGTGATCACCCTCGATCAAAATTACCGGAGCACAAATATCATTCTCCAAGGGGCGAATGCGCTCATCCAACACAACGATGACCGTTTCGATAAAAAGCTCTGGAGTGCTCTTGGAGAAGGGTCTAAAATCAATGTCTACGTCGCCCAAAATGAGCGGGAAGAGGCTGAATTTGTCGCCAACCGGATCCGGAAAGAGGCGCTTCAATACCCGCTCAATGAGATCGCGATCTTCTACCGGACAAACGCCCAATCGCGCACCTTTGAGGATGCGCTCCTCTCCCGCCGCATCGACTACAAAATCATCGGTGGCCTCTCCTTCTACCAAAGACGGGAGATCAAAGACATCCTCGCCTACCTCAAGATGGTGGTCTCCAATACAGATCTCATCTCTTTCCTCCGGACCATCAACCTCCCTAAGCGGGGTATTGGGATCGCCTCCCTCGAAAAAATCATCGATGCTGCAGCACAAAATAGCATGCCGATCTTCAACTTCTGCGAAGAGGCGATCGATCGCCCCGATCTCTTTAAACTGGGACCGAAACAGCGAGAAGGGCTCCGCGATTATATCCGCACCATCCACTCCCTCCGTGAAAAAAGACCGAGCCTACGCCTCCATGAACTGATCAGTGAAACGATCTCAGCGGCCCGTTACCTCAATTATCTTCAGGAAGATCCCGAAACATTCCAAGACCGGAAAGAAAACATCGACGAACTGATCGGCAAAGCGGCCGAATGGGAACAAGAAGAAGAAGCTCCCAGCCTTCCCAAATTTTTAGAAGAGCTCTCTCTCCGGACCAATACAGAAGAGAACGCCTTTGTCCCTTCAGTCAAACTGATGACTCTCCACAACAGCAAAGGGCTCGAATTCGACGTCGTCTTCCTCGTCGGCCTTGAAGAGGATCTTTTCCCCCACATCAACACCAAAGATGATGAGAAAGCGATCGAAGAGGAGCGGCGCCTCTGCTACGTCGGGATGACCCGTGCCAAAAGACGCCTCTACCTCTGCTCCACTATCTATCGATATATGTGGGGTGTGGCCCGCTTTATGCGCCCCTCCCGTTTTCTTAAAGAAGTTCCCGCACAATACCTCGAAAATCTCTCCCCCTCCAATCTCCACCAAGTTTCAGAAGAGCACACCGATGAAGAATCTCATGAAGGGTTTGCTCCCGGCGACGAAGTTCTTCACCGAGAATTTGGAAGAGGCATCGTCCAAAAAGCGTACCAAGGCTCCTTTGGCCTCACCTATGAAGTCCAGTTCCCAGATGCTGATATGAAACGGACCCTCGTCGCTAAATACGCCAAATTGCAGTCGTATCCCAACTAAACATTTGCACTTCAAATTGAAAATATGGGATTTTCAGCCTAGCTGAACAAGGGGTACTTTTATGTTAGATTGGGCTCTTATTTTTTTTATTGTTGCCATCGTTGCAGGTCTTTTTGGATTTAGGAAAGTGGAAGGGGCCGCAGTCTCGATTGCCAAAGTCCTTTTTTTTATCTTCCTGGTCCTTTTCATTATCTCCCTAATTACAGGTTTAGTGAATCGGGTTTAACCTCTTGCGGTATTACGAGGTAAAATTTTAGAATCTGGTAGACAAATAGGTGCAACTAGCTTGCTGCGGCTTTACCTAGCGGGCTAGTAACTTATTTTTTGTGTTTTCTGAAATGCGGATAGGGGAGCACAATACTCCGAAAAATCATTTACGGAGATATCCCATGAATATAGTCACTCAATCGCCAGCGTCCGTTGCTCAACAAAGGGAAATCCCAGCTTCTCCCCCTATTTTTAACAACTTGGTGCCTGTTGCTGCCGTAGCTAGTATGATTGCAAGCGGTCTGATCGCTTCCCAAGGGCTTCTTGCTATGGGAGGTCTTATCCTCTGTTCAGAGATCATCGCCCGTGTGATTGAAAGGCCCACATCCAGAGATATCGATCCACAACTCTCTTCAGCGGCTAAAGTGGAGCATTTCACACGCCGACAGTTTTTAGCATCCACCATTCGGATTTGCGCTTTTTTAGGTGCAGCTCCTGTTGCTACCTGGTACACCGTAGCGGCCCTCCTCAGCGGAACAACTATTTTCAGCGCTACTGCCCTCAAAGCCGCCGCTTTGGCCGCGAGAATCCTCGGCCTCGGGTTGATCACTCGGCAATTATGGGCCAAGGCTTTTGGCAATATCAATACAGCTATGGAAATCGTCAGCAAACCAACTCGTTACAAGGAAACCCTTTCAACGATGTACAACATCATCGATATGGCGAAACAAGATCAAGCTCCCGGAAAAATTTCACCTGAACTCGCCTCAATAGCAAAAAAATACCTTAAATCCGCAGGGAAACAAAGTCTTAACGCCCCCTTACTCCCTGATTTGCAAAAATCTCTGGAGAGAGCCCGGCAAAAAGGGGAGACGCTTTCTCCTAAGGTAATCGCCGCTTTATTGCAAATCTACCAGGGGAGGAACCGCTTCAATCAAAACTCCTGGGGAAACAATGCCGATATCGATACAACAGATTCCTATAAACATCTCCTTCCTTTGGTTGGTTCCTATGACATTGAGGATTTCGTTTCTGCTCACCTCTCCTCTCTCGATTTGCCTCACTTGTCCACTTATTTATCAGATGAGCAGTTTAATCGATATTTTGACAAAGAGAAGCTACTCGCAGACAAAAAAACGGTCCAAGAGTGGCAACAAAAGGCTGCAAATCAAGATTGGGATCCAATGGAACAAGGTTTGGCCAATTTCTACAGCAAGGGTCATCCCCGCGATCGCTCTGACTACGAGAGATTTGTGCGACTCAGAGATATGTTAGCCCAAGTTCAGGAAAATGGGCCTTCTACAGACTCAAGGCATGCAGTATTGCAAGATATGAAGCGGCAGGTCTCTGAGATATTCAATATCATCGAACATTCCTATCCTTTGACAGACTCTTGCGAAGAGCTGTGTAGGCTCTTAGATGAAGAGAAGTTTCGGAGTTATTTCCTCGTTGACAAACTCGATCAGGTTGAAAAAACCCTCAAGGCAGTAGAGGGGGGTCTAATTGAGGAGCTTACCAAACTCGGCTGGGAAGAAGCCAATCTGAAAATTATGGGATCTCTCAACAACAGTCTAACCCGTATTTTGATCCGTCTAGATACACTGCCGGAACAGAGTGGGGATTCAGAACGCCTCTTGTTCCTCCATCAGCACCGGGAACGAGCTCTAAAGTTAAGAGAGGCTCTTCTTGTGGCATTTCCTGTATTGAAGAAGGACTGTGTAGCTTTGCAGGAAGAGATCGGCGTATTTAGCACATTTTGTCCTAATTATCTCACTATAGACACCACTCAAGGAAAAATTCCGGTTTTAGATAAAGAAGTCTTCAAACGAGCTCTCTTCCGATTGCAAGACCTCCCGCCCATATCAGCTAATCTAGATTTTCATCAACGACAGAACATAGAACGGTTGGAGCGCAAAAGAGAAGCTGCAGAACAGGGATTGAAGCGTCTCTCCTAAGAACTTTTTCTGCGCATAGAAATTTATCCCAATACAGCCGCTTTAACAAAGCGGCTCTACTCCCCTTTTCCAAAAACAGCTTAATTAATTTAATTTAATAAAATTTTTTGTTATAATAATTCAAAACAGAAAATTAAATATGACTTTAAAAATAGCAGACTTTTATCCCTTTAATAAGTGGGCTGAGGACAAAAGCAGCCCTCCCTGGGAAGATAGCGATGGAGATCTACGGGAGCGCCTGACCGATGAGAGCACAGGCAGAAGCTACTGGAATCAAGAGAAGGGGCACGTTCGAATTAAATGCGGATTACTCACCGTTGGAACACCCCTATTTCATTTAGCTGCCGCCATCGGCAATATCGCCTATAGAATATGTAAATTACTCACTTTCTACCACTTTTGGCCCGAAACAGACGAACCCTATAGCCTTTCTTCACGCCTAGTCGATGCAGGCGCTGACGTTTTAAGGATCCTCTTAAGCCCTCTTGCGATCCCCTTTCTAGAGCTAGCGGCCCTTTATGGGCTTATGAGACCCTACGATGGGAGAAAGCTCTATGCAAGCATCGAACGGGGGATCTATGGGAGATCGATCGCCGCCCCCTGCTTTCAGCCAGATCCCACACATCACCTCTTCGGAGGCGATCCAGCCTCTTCAAAATCCTATTAAATAATGGGATTAAAAGCCTAAATACCCTCTTTCCAAATAAATCAAAAGTCACTCAAAACAAGCATCTTAAGAACTAATACATAAATAAAACCAATATATTATTTTAATAATGAAATAAACTAAATTTTAAAGTATAATTATATTAAATATTTAAATAGGAACAATTATGGGCGCTTTAGCTTATGTGCCAGAATTAAGTAATAAACCAGAACTTCCTACAGCTGATACGATCCATTCTTTACTCAAAGAA
>CAYWDE010000042.1:0-7887 GCA_964456885.1 uncultured bacterium
TCAGTGGATAGAGCACCCGCCTTCTAAGCGGGTGGTCGCAGGTTCGAATCCTGCTGGGTTCGTGGATTTAATATGAAAAGACTTTTAGGCGACCACCTCATTACCGTTCAGTTTTTTGACGGGCTCGATGCAATCATCAAAAAACTGAAAAGTTCTAAGGTGACAATTGGCCGGAAACGGAGCGACCTGGTCAATCAGACCCTTTTGGATCTCATCCAAAAGGAGAAGGAGCCCTGTTTTTTACTCCCTGCTGTTTTACAATTTGTCAGGCGAGTGGATGAAGCGAAAATTTTGCAGTCTTACACATTTTCTAGCTTTGAGATTTGGCTCAACCAATATTCGGGATTGAGTTTCGATGAAAACTATGCAGTTCGGGCTAAAATTGCCGGCAAAAAAGTGGAACGGGGAGACTATCAGGTCCTATTCCCGATCGGGATGGGGAAAGTCTATGAAGGTTCCCACTTTGTCACAGCCCATAAGTCGCCCGATTTAGATACGACGATCGCCTCTTTCTGGGGTTGGTTAGATGCGTTTGCAGCGCGGGTGAGCGAGGGGCTCCATATCTGGAATTTGCCAGATGGGC
This sequence comes from uncultured bacterium, assembly GCA_964456885.1. Classification (GTDB taxonomy): domain Bacteria; phylum Chlamydiota; class Chlamydiia; order Chlamydiales; family SM23-39; genus REEB52. The sequence continues at coordinate 584 of CAYWDE010000042.1, forward strand.
CGCCCCCTTCTCAAATTGAGATCGAATGGCTATTCCGCGATCTCTTTGGCGAGGCGATTTTTACCCATTTGCCAAAGACGAGAACGGTCTTGAGTTTGACGGCGAATGATCTGTTGACCCAAAGCGGGCTGCAGAAAAAGACGTTGGACGATTCGATCGCCGAAATCGACCATGATTTGAATCAGAATGCGGTCGTTGTGACCGATGAAAAAGGGTTTTTTGTGGGCGATTGGCTACCGACCGATGCGGAAAGTGTCAGGCAGGTGATCGTTTTACTCAGCAGCTGCTTGCGTTGGTTCGAAAATTGCCTCCATATCAATTTGATCTCTGTGTTTACCAAACCAAAACTCCGTATAGAAGATGTGGGGACAGTGGTGCAGGGGATCCTCTCTTCTAAAGTGGAAGAGTGTGAGCCCGCTTTGGCTTTTTCATCGAAGCAAAAGAAGCAGGTATCGGCGTTCATGAGTGAAGTTTTAGGGATGGAAAAGGGGCTCTCTTCCAACTTTGAAGAGCTATCGGCTCTCCTTAGTAAGTTAGTTGAGATCCCGTTTGGCGGAGTCGATGGACTTTTAAATCGGATGAAAAAAGGGGACCTTTTCAATAAGAAAGGGGAGCTAATCGATGAGCGGCCTCGGATTTTCACCTTTTTGGAGGGGGCGATCCAGTCGCTCAACCAGGCGATTATCAAAATACGGGCGCGGCTTGAAAAACTCGATATCGCTCTAAAAGCTAAACAGGAGGTGTTTGGCCGCCACCTGAATACGGTCACCACCCGCTCCGATATTGAAGAGATCCGGAATAAGATGGCTAACTACTCCTATTTAACGGTGGTCTATTCCGATCAAGATCGGCTCTATCCTGAGGGGATCATCCAATCTTCTACTCTAAGGAAGTCGACTTTAGGGACCGTCTCTTTGAGAGATTTTTGCAACCGGGATGAGATGGGGATCCCCCCTTATTTAGATGTGATCAGCGTGATCGATCATCACAAGAGCTCATTGAACACTTTTGCCCCTCCGATGGCGATCCTCTCCGATGCGCAGTCGAGCAATACGCTGGTCGCTCAAAAAGCTTTTGAGATCAACGATGCAACTCATCGGAAGCCGTGTTATATCCATCCACAGAGGGAGTTTATCGAATATCTCCATTTCCTTTACGGGATTATCGATGATACGGACCTCTTGAGTAAAGTGAGCTCAATCGATGTGCAGTGCGTCGCCTCTCTTCTCAATCGTCTGAAGACTCTGGCTGTGGGGAAGAAAACAACGGTGGTCCAACTCGATGATCTACCCCGCGATCGGAATTTCCCGAAAAAAGCGGCGATGCGGATTTTACAAAACGAAGAGATGTACTCCCTCTATCGGAAAGTCTATCAATACCGAGAGAAAGAGGTGGAGAAGAACATCACCTTATGCTCTAAGAAGGAACCCTCAAATCTCTTTGCCGATACGAAAGAGCAAAACGGGTGCTGCCGCGTTGGGCAAACCAAAGTGTTCGCGATCAATATTGCCCATTTTGAAGAAAAAGCCGATTCAATTCGGCATGTTTGGCTCGATCGGGCTTTACAAGTACACAAAGAGAAGCCTGAAGTCGATCTCCACATCCATATGATTAGCACAATTGTGAGTGCCGAAGAGGTATATGCGGGAACTGTCGGGAAGTATGAGCATCAAGATGAGCTGTGGCTCTGGATCCCAAATTTGGAAGTCGCTGTGGAGCATCTCAAGCGGTTTTTAAATGCGTTCCAATCTTCTCCCGGCTTAAAGAACAATCCAGTCGAAGTGGAGTTCTTAGGTTCGAATGGAGATGAGCTCGCTACGATCTTTAAAGAGAGCTTCTTTGAAGTTGTCCAAAAGAAGAGCAAACGGAATTTGCCGATTGCGATCTTGAGATATAAGGCGGGGACTCTCAATTCGAGAAAGGCGATGATCAGCCCCTTCTTGCCAAAGCTCTAGAAATTTCTTTTTGAATACGCTCTTAGATTACTTAAGATAGATGACGCAATCCCCTTCCCCAAATTTCCATTTGCGGGAGATGCAGATAGACGTGGCCTCTTTGCAATCTGAATCGTTGTAAAGGCGGACAGAGAGCCATTTTTCTTCCGCTCTTAAAATTTGATAGGAGTTGTCTTTAAGCCGCGTGATTTTCCGGAACATCCCAATTTCTTTCCCCCTTTTTGCGAGAAAAGAGACGACTTCGCACGCAAAGGGTTCGTCTCCGTCCCCTTTTGCGTAAAGCAGAGTGGCTGGATAGACCGATAGAATTGAGATGGCACTCACCCCTATTTCGGCTCTTCGATGATCTCGAGATTGACCCGAATGCCGTTTCGACTAGCCACAGACATTAAAAGGGTCCGGATCGCATTGATTGTTTTCCCTTTTTTTCCAATGATTTTTCCCACATCCGATTTTTCAACAGCAAGTTCAATGATCGATGTGTGGGTTCCGCCAATCTCGTTGATACGTACTTGATCTGGGTGATCTACGAGATTTTTGACGATATACTCAACAAATTCTTTCATGGAAGAGTTCCTCTTTTCAGTGTAGAAGGCAAATTGCTAAAATTTTTATGCCTACAGTGTAACAATTTTACATGAGAGGGGTTTTTTAAGGTAAAGAATTGTTTTAGATGAGGGCTGTCGCGCAGAGAGAAGGGCCACATAATTTTTGGAGCCAGAGCTTCATGTCAGAGGGGATAGGAGCCGAAAGACGGACCAAGTCACCAGTAATGGGGTGTTCAAAAGAGAGGCGGTATGCATGGAGGAGTTGCCGGTATTGGGGATCCTCTTTGCCGTATAGAGCGTCTCCAATCACGGGGCATCCGATATGTTTCAGGTGGACGCGGATCTGGTGGGTTCTTCCTGTCTTTGGTTTAGCAAGGACAAGGCTCGCCTTGTCATTGCAGGCAACCACTTGGATCTCTGTGATCGCTTCCCGCCCGTCAGGGAGAGCTGCCATCTCTTTTCTGTGTACAGGGTGGCGCCCAATCGGAATATTGACCGTTGTGTTAGGGGGGCGCCCGTGGCAAATCGCGAGGTAGAGTTTTTCCATTTTCCGTGTGGCGAAAAGTTCGATTAACTTTTGTTGAACGTGGAGCGTTTTGGCGGCGATCAGTACGCCGGTCGTATTTTTATCGAGGCGATGGACAATCCCTGGACGGAGCGGATCGTTGCCTGGAGCGATCTCTTTACAGTGGCCAAGGAGGGCGTTGACAAAGGTTCCCGACCAATGGCCAGGGGCTGGATGGACAACCATCCCGGCAGGCTTATTGATCGCGAGGAGGTACTCATCTTCGTAAAGGATGTCGAGTGGGATATTCTCAGGCTCTAAAGAGGCTTCGGGGGTCGCTTGGAAGCAGATTTCGATCTCATCGCTCTCTTCAGGGATAATTCTTTTTTTGACAGGCTGTCCATTGAGGAGAACGCAACCGATCTCCAGGAGATGTTGAAAATAGGTCCTAGAATAGTGGGGAAATCGATTCGCTAAGAGCTTATCAATGCGGGTCCCCTCTTCTTCTGCTGAAATAAAGAGAAATTCGTGCTCTTCGCTCATATGGGCTGAAACTTAGCTGTCATAAAAACCGGGCCTAGTTTAGCGGATCAAAAAATTGGTCTCAAGGGTTTATATACCCAACATGACTCAAATTTTGAGTCCCGTTGGGTGGCAATATGCAGAAACCCCCTGAAAACCTGGGTTTTCAGGGGGTTGGATCCCATTATAAGGAGGGAGGGGATATCTCTAATTTTTATTAATGAGAACTAGAGCTTGAACCCGAACCAGAGCTAAAGCTCGAGCTGGTATTTGGATCTGTATCGGGGTTCCCTGCGGCTTGGATCGCTGCATTCAGGGCTGCCTGTTCTTCTTGTACTTGCTCTTCTAATGCGGCTAATAAAGGGTTGTTTGTACTGCCACTTGTAATTGATGATACTTGCATGTCTTTCCTATCGTTGCACTAGTTAATTATAACAGGAAAATAATTCTTTGTCAAATATTGCAAGTTGTTGATAATCAGTCGTCTGGGTCTTCTCCTGCCCCTCTTTTCCAGTCTTTTTTCATTTTTTCGGTCATTTTCTGGAACGTTTTATTGATATAATCGCTCATGTTATTCAATAAGATATTCATGAGTTTGTTCCAATCTGCTGGCTCGAACTTCATCCCTAAGAATTGATGTTCTCCGGTAAATTGGAATTTTCCATTGGGTTTCACAGGAGCTGCTGCATCGGGATTGGAAGGGGAATTAGGACCATGTGGCCCTTGGTTGGCTGGGGGAGTCGGATCTGGCTTATTTACCATAATGTACCTCTAAGTCTATGTTATAACAAGATATGGATTATCCAATAGCCCGTAGAAAAGCTTTACGCCTCCTTTCAATGAGGAACTACCACAGCGCCGTGCTCGCACGCAAGCTGGCGCAGAAGGGGTGTCCTGAAGAGATCGTCGAGCGGGTGATCGCAGATTGTAAGCGGATGGGTTTTTTCAATGATGATCAGGCGATCTTAGCTGAATTGAGAAGAGGGTATGGCCCTCGAGCGATCGAATTTAAGCTCCAGTTAGAAAGGGGAGCGGTGAGAAAAGTGATCACACCCGAGATGCAGAAGCAGAGGATCAAGGAGCTGCTCCCAAAATTGGGCGAACGGGAAAAAGCGATCCGCACTCTACAGCGGAAAGGTTTCGATTTTGATCTCGTGTTACTTGTCCTCAATTCCCATTACGCAGATTTGGATGAAAGCGGATTTGAATGGTAGGAATTGGAGAGAAGTAACACTAGTGATTGAAATTTTCTCTTTGTGGGAGGTAGAGTGATGGAATGGTGTCCATTGGTGTCCTCGGGATCAATTACAAAACAGCCGATTTAGCGCTTCGAGAGGCGATCGCAAGGGGTGCGGAGAGTTTAAGCGGGCAGCGAGCTCTTTTCTTCCGCTATCCAACTGTTCTGTTGTCTACCTGTAATCGGACTGAAATCTATTTTAGCGGAGAGGATTTAGCTCAGGCGCATAGCGATCTGTTAGCCCACTTGCGGTTACAAATCGGAGAGCCTTTTGAGCACAGACTCTATTCCTATTTTGGAAATGACTGTTTTTTTCACCTTTGCAAGGTGGCTGCTGGGCTCGATAGCGCGATTTTAGCTGAGACGGAGATCCAAAGGCAAGTGAAGGTGGCTTATGCAAATGGGAAGAATTTGTCTTCGAGTTTGCATTTCGTATTCCAAAAAGCGTTGAAGGTGAGCAAAGAGATCCGGAGTCAGTTGGAGATGCAGAGGGGAGCTTCCCCTACTCTCTATGGGACCCTGTGGCAGCTCGCTGAGTGGAAAAATCGGAAGATCTTATTGGTCGGTTACTCAGAGCTGAATCGGGGGCTGATCTCTTTTTTAATCCATAAAGGGGTTGAAGAGATCTCTCTTTGTACGCGCGATCCGTCCGAGGTGCATATTGAGGGGATTGCGGTGTTGGATCGAACTGTTTTAGAAAAGTGGTTCGAGTATGACATTGTAGTTTGCGCAACGAAAGCAGATGATTATCTGATCTCAGGCGATAGTGAGAAAGGGACGATTATTTTTGACTTAAGTGTTCCCCGAAATGTCGATCCTCAGGTGGGGGCGATCCTCTATAATATCGAAGAGGTGAGCCGTTTTATCGAGCAGAGGCAGACCCCAGACGAATTTGAATCGTTGATCTGGGATCATGTCTGCAGGCTTGCTGCGATTTACCGGATTAAAACTCAGCGTGTCCCGGAAAGCGTGGGAATGGGATCACATCTCTGATGTTTTCCATCCCTGTGACAAATAGGATGAGCCTTTCAAATCCGAGGCCGAATCCCGCGTGGGGGACAGTCCCATACTCGCGGAGCTCTAAATACCACCAGTAGTCTTCTTTCTTCAGACCAAAGTCTTCGAGTTTTTTCTCGAGGACGTCGAGCCGCTCTTCCCTTTGGGATCCGCCGATCAGTTCGCCGATCTTGGGGACGAGGATATCCATTGCGGCAACCGTTTTTCCGTCTTGGTTGCCCCTCATATAAAAGGCTTTGATCTCAGCTGGGTAATCGGTGAGGATCACCGGTTTTTTGCAATGCTCCTCCGCGAGGTACCGCTCATGTTCCGACTGGAGATCGATCCCCCAATCGACGGGGAATTCGAAATTTTTTGGCGCTTTTTTCAAGATGGAGATAGCCTCTGTGTAGGGGATGTGGGCAAAGGGGGAGTCGACCACGTTTTGGAGGCGGTTTAAAAGGCCGTTTTCGATGAATTTATCAAAGAACTCGAGATCCTCTTTGCAATGTTTTAAGACGTAGGAGACGCAGAATTTGAGGTAGCTTTCGGCGCATTCCATGTTAGCTTTGAGATCGGCAAACGCCATTTCAGGCTCAATCATCCAAAATTCGGCGAGGTGGCGCGAGGTGTTTGAATTTTCGGCGCGGAAGGTGGGGCCGAATGTGTAGATGTCTGAAAGGGCGCACGAGAGGATCTCCCCTTCGAGCTGCCCAGAGACGGTGAGATAGGCCGATTTGCCGAAGAAATCTTTTTCTGGGTCGGGTTTCTCAAGAGTTGTGACGCGGAACATCTCTCCCCCCCCTTCGCAGTCGGAACCTGTGATGAGAGGTGTCTGGACGTAGAGAAAACCCCTCTCCTGGAAAAAGAGGTGGGTGGCGAAGGCAAGGGCGCTTCTGACCCGTAAAACGGCCCCTTGGGTATTCGTGCGGGGGCGAAGGTGGGCGATTGTCCTTAAAAACTCAAAGGTATGCCGTTTTTTCTGCAGCGGATATTTTGCAGGATCACAAAGACCGATGACCCGCACTTCAGAGGCGCGGAGTTCAATCGCTTGATTTTTCCCTTGGCTTTCAACCAGTTCGCCCGAGATGATGACTGAGGCACCTGTTGTGAGGTCTTTAAGGGCCTCAGAATAGCCAGGGATATTCGCATCGGCGATCACTTGGAGGTTGCCGAGAGTGGAGCCGTCGTTCACTTCGATGAAGGTGAACGATTTTTGATCTCTCACTGTCCGGACCCATCCGTGGACAGTAGCGGGGGTGTTTGGTTTGCTTTTGAGGAGCTCTCTAATTTTTTTCTTCTGCATATTTCCGTAAAAGGGCAATTTCTTGTTTCCATAGGGGGGGATCGTCGGGTGTTTCCAAATATTTGGGGAGGGAGTTGTTTTGCATCAGGAAGCGGAACGCTTCATAACCAATTTTCCCTTGTCCAATATGCGCGTGCCGGTCGACGCGGGAGCCGAGATCTTTAAGTGAGTCGTTCATGTGGAAGGCGGAGAGGTATTTTAATCCGATTTTCTCGTCGAACTCTTTGAGTTATTA
>CAYWDE010000042.1:7897-10155 GCA_964456885.1 uncultured bacterium
TGTCCGGATATCGTATCCAGCAGCAAAAATGTGGCAGGTGTCGATGCAGACGCCAATCGGGATTTTCGTATAAACTTGAGAAATGATCGCTCCGATATGTTCAAACAGATAGCCGACGCTGGTCCCTTGCCCTGCTGTCGTCTCTAAAACGATCTTTGTTTTCCCCTGGTGAATGAGCTCTTCCATCTCCAAAAGGCTTGCGATGATCGTTTCGATACACTCTTCGACAGTCCCTTTGGTGGCAGAACCTGGGTGGAAATTAAGATAGGGGATTTTTAAGAGATGGCACCTCTCCAGCTCTCCTTTGAATGCTTTCCGGCTTTTCGCGAGCATTTCAGGATCGCAAGAACCGAGATTGATGAGGTAGCTGTCGTGGCTCATCACATGGGTGATCCCCGTCTCATCGAGAGCTTTTTCCCAGAGTTTTACCTCTTCGGGCTCGATTTTTCTCCCGTTCCACTGCTTTTGATTGCTCGTAAACAATTGGATGGTTGTGGCGCCAATTTCTTGCCCCTCGTAAAGGGCGTTAGGGGCGCCGCCTGCGGCAGAGGTGTGCGCTCCGATCAAAATTTTTTTCATGACCCTTGAAGTTTATCGCAAGTCGTTTGATTCTTGCAAGGCATGGATACAACACACTCCATTCTTAGGTCTGCGAAATCTTTTTTAGCCGGCACTGCGTTGAGCCGATTGAGCGGTCTTTTTCGGGAAATCGCTCTCGCGGCCACTTTCGGGGCCTCTTCCGAAATTGCCGCCTTCTACGTCTCTTACCGGCTGGCTAATCTCTTTCGGCGCCTTTTTGGGGAAGGGAACCTCCAGGCTGCTTTTGTCCCCCATTTTGCTTCCTTGAAAGAGGAGGGGATCTATTTTTTCAGAGATACGGCCTATTCGATGGGGATCATTTTGCTCTTTGCAGTGGTGTTTTTGGAGGGGGCTCTTTGGGGTTGTAAATCGGTTTTCAGCCCCGATTGGATCCCGATCATCGATCTGACGATGTGGATGGTGCCAGGCCTTTTCTTCATCTGTCTCTATGGGTTAAATAGCGCGCTATTACAGTGTCGAAAAAAATATTTTATCCCGGCTGTTGCCCCTGTTGCCTTTAATTTCGTCTGGATCGCTGTGATTTTGCTCTTCCCCGATGTCCGATTTCTCGCGATTGCGATCACCGTCGCTTTTGCAGGTCAGTGGCTCGTGACCGCTTTTGAAGGATTCCGCCAATTAAGCTTCAAAGAGTGGCTCCAGCCAAATCTATTTTCCCCCGAATTTAAAAAGTTGCTCAAGCCGATCGCCCTCGGGATCATCGGTATAGGGGCTGTGCAGATCAACAGCACCCTCGATCCGATTTTTGCCCGGATCGCCGATCTGCAGGGGCCGGCGTTTCTCTGGTATGCGATCCGGATCCAACAGCTGCCGCTGGCTCTCTTCGGAATCGCCCTCTCTGGCGCCTTTTTGCCCCCTTTGTCTCGAGAAACAGATCCGATCCGGAGACGAAGGCTGCTCGATTCTGCATTGAGATACAGTGCAGCTCTCATGCTCATCTCCACTTTTGGGATCTTCTCTTTAGGGGAGGTGGGGGTCAATTTGATCTACGGGCATGGGGACTTTACTTTTCAAGATGTGAGGGAGACGTATTGGTGTCTATGGGCCTATGGAGCCGGTCTCATCCCTTCTGTCTTTGTGTTGATTTTAGCGGCGGGCTTCTATGCGGAAAAAAATTATCGGATGCCGACGATCGCCTCACTCCTTGCAGTGGGGGCGAATGTGGCTTTAAATGCCCTGTTTGTCTTCGGGTTTGGCTGGGGGGCGATCAGCATTGCACTGGCAACCTCTTTGAGCTCTCTACTCAATGCGATTGTTTTATCTCGAGGTGCATTCAACGCCTCTTTTTGGGTCTTCTTTTGCAAAATGACCGGGGCTTGCGCAATCGGAGCGGCCGTTGTCTCTGGCCTCTACGGGATCTGGGGCGAGCCTGCAACAAGAGATCTCTTTTTGCAGGCGTCCCAAGTGGCGATTTTCGGGATCATCTATGTGGGTGTTTTGGCAGCCGTTGCCAAAGCCCTCAACTTGAATGAGCTCTTCGACCTATTCCGAAAGAATATACAAACCAATAGCTTTTAATTCTTCTCCACTAAACGAGAAGTGCCAATAAAACGTTTTGGAACAAAATCTATATGGCAGGTAGCTTCATTATTTTGTTGAAGGGTTCTTAAAGCTTTTTTGTTTGTGTAAAGATCATTGAGATCTAGGAACGTGACTGCAAG
>CAYWDE010000043.1:0-9974 GCA_964456885.1 uncultured bacterium
TTCTGCTATCAAGGACTCTCTTTCTGCTCTTACACGTTCATATTCCAATGAGATATCTTGGTATTGCCTTCGTGTGTCGAGAAGAAATAAAAAGCCCCCTTTTCCTGCACGATAACTTGCTTCAGATGCTTTGAGAGCTTCTTGAATTTTTGGAAGTAGCCCTGTTTCGTATAAAATAAGTCTTTCTTCATTTGCTTTAAGTTTTCCTAGAGTCTCTTGAATTTGCCCGCGAACTATGGCTTCCATTCCTTTAAGGGCATTTCTATTAGCCGATGCTCGGGCCTCAGCTTCGCGAACTTGTCTCTTTTGTCTTTGACCCACCCAAAGGGGGATTTTAAAACTGATACTCGCCTCCCAAGCATTATCTCTAGGGTTATGAGTAATTTGTTCATATCCAGCTGAGATCGTAATATCTGGAAAATACTCACGTTTAGCAAGCCGTGCCATCATTTGCTGTTCTTCCACCATGGCTTGTATCTCTTTTAGTTCTGGCCTTTTTTGCATAGCTAATCTTTCCAAGTTTTCGTAAGAGACATTCACTAATGATCTGAAATCTCCTACAGGTTGTCCCAGGGGATCTTTTTGAGGTCGATCCAGAAGCGCATTGAGCATCGAAACAATGAAAATTCGATCCGCCTGAATCCCTAATAGTTGCTCATCTAAAACTTGAAGTTCGACTTGTGCTTTTGCAACTTCTTCGTAACCGGCAACGCCTGATTTATATAAAGCCAAACTCGCATCAATGAGATTTTTAACCAGATCGCGATTGTTTTGATTGATTTGAGAAGATGCTTCATTGAAAAAGAGTTGAAAGTAGAGTTTTTTTGTCTGTAAAACCAGATCACGCTTTGTAATAACTTCTTGACTTTGAAATTGTTTAAGAATTTCTGCGGCAACCTTACCTTTTAATCCAAGCTTTCCTGGAAATGGAAATGTTTGGGAAAGTTGATATTGGAGCATAGGAATGAATTCACTATTAGACTTAAAGTTGTTGTAATCACTCAAGAATTTGAATTCCGGATCATCGATCACCTGAACACGAGGGACCACTTCAGCTGCAGCTCGGATCCGTTCCTTAGCTGCTTCTAGATTCGGATTACGCTTCAAAACTTCCTCGATTAATATTCCTAATTGCAAGGAAGATTGGTTCAATGGATCCTCCTCAGAAAAAAGCGGACCTATACCCAGTAGGATAAAGACAAAAACAAACAAAGAGCTGATTCTTTTATTAATTAAAATAAGCATTCAATACATACTGTTGTAACATTCTTTGGCTGTTAAAAAAAGACCCATTTAATGCAATGCAATGCTGCATTACCGAAACAAATCTTCCCCTTTCCTGATAAAACATTGGAATAATCACTTTCTCAAGCTTTCCGTAAAGCAAAAAGGCATCCTCATTTGAATCGTTTCTCGAGTCAGGCTTTTGCTTTTCATCTGCAATGGACCATCCAGTAATTCCCTCAATACACCCCTCTATCCACCAACCATCTAAAATACTCAAAGAGGGTACCCCATTTAATGCAGCTTTCATTCCACTTGTTCCAGAAGCTTCCATGGGAGTTTGAGGCGTGTTCAACCAGAGATCCACACCACTGGTCATCAATTTCGCAAGCTCTACGTCATAATTTTCGAGATAAACAATGCGGATTTCATTCTTAATAGATTCTTTGATCCTAATGATTCGTTGAATCAATTCCTTACCTTCTTGATCCTGTGGATGGGCCTTACCAGCATAAATAAGCTGAATGGCTCCTTTTTCTTTAGCAATAGACTTGAGCTTTTCTATGTCCTGGAAAATAAGATCCCCTCGTTTGTAAGATGTGGCTCTTCTGGCAAAACCTATGGTTAATACATCCTGATCCATTCCAATATTCGTTTCTCGATTTACATATTGGATCAGTTGTTTTTTTGCCTGCATATGAGCTTCCCAAACTTCATTTTTCGGAATATTTAGGGCGTAACGCAGACTAAAATTATCTTCTTTCCAGGAGGGGATATAACGATCGTAAAGCCCTTGAAAAGGGGCAGATGCCCATCTGGAAACATTGATCCCATTTGTAATCGAATCAATTGAGTAATGACCGAACATGAGATTGGCAATTTCTCCATGTTTTTTTGCGACACCATTTACATAGTGGCTTAGGTTTAAAGCTAAGTAGGTCAGATTTAAAACTCCCTCGCAGCAAAAGATATCTTTTCTATTGAACACGTCTCGTTTGCCTAATACTTGAGTAACCAGGTCCATAGAAAATTTATCGTGACCAGCAGCAACAGGAGTGTGTGTAGTAAAGACACATTGCTTCTTCACGTTCTCTATGTCTTCTTCTGAAACAGACTGTCTCTTAGATGTTGCTCGTGACTCTTCGAGAAGTTCTAAAGTTAAGAGACTTGCATGCCCTTCATTCATATGGAAACGTTCCAGGTGCTGATACCCTAGTGCTCGGAGCATTTTTACCCCGCCTATTCCTAAGATCACTTCTTGACATAGGCGATAGTATTGATCTCCACCATAAAGGTAATCACTTAAAGCCCTATCGGTCTCTGCATTCTCGGGGAGATCAGTGTCTAAAAAGAAGATAGGAATGATAAAATTGGTTGACGATTTTATTTCAAATTTCCAAGCCCTGACATGAACAATCCGATTGTCAATATCAACCTTGATTCTCTCTGGTAATTCTTGAAAAAAATCTTCAACAATCCATTCAACTGGTTCTTCAATTTGCCATCCACTTGGGTCTAATTTTTGAAAGCAATATCCTTTTCGATAGAGAAGGGTCACAGCCACCATTGGCACTTTAAGGTTTAAAGCTGCAAAAATTGTGTCTCCCGCTAATACGCCCAAACCTCCGCTATAAGTGGGGATATTTTCTTTTACAGCGATCTCCATTGAAAAATATGCAATTTTTGGTTGGTTATTCATGCCCACCTTTTCTGAAAAATTCGATTAATCAAGTACCCGCCAATTCCTACTAGAAAGGTGACAATTGCAATAACTCCCCATTCTTTTAAGCCCAATCCAACTGTTCCAAAAATTTTCTGTAGGGGAGGAAGATAAATAACCATCAGCTGAACAAGTAGAGAACTCCCCAAAGCGCCAATAATCCATCGATTAGAAAAAAATCCTATATGATATTGGGAGCGAACCATTTGAACTCGAACAAGTTCTAATACGACGAGAGTAGTAAAAGCCATTGTTTGTGCTAACGCTGCGCTTGTGCGCAAGCCAAAATGACAAGCAGTAAGCGTACCTGTTGCGATCACAGTACTGACTAATACCAGCTGTAGAGAAAACCGAAATGATAAAATGGGGTCGCTTGATTTTCTTGGAAATCTTTCCATCGCTTTTGGATCGACAGAATCCATCCCTAGTGCAATGGCTGGGAAGCCATCTGTAACCAAATTTAAGAACAACAGTTGAACGGCCGATAAGGAAACAAAAGGATTTCCAGTCGGATCTTTGAATCCAATAGCCATTCCTACAAAAATGACCATAAGTTCAGCAATATTTGAAGAAAGTAGATAATTAACAAATTTAATAATATTATCATAAATACCTCTTCCTTCTTCTACTGCATTGACAATAGAGGCAAAATTGTCATCAGTGATAACCATATCAGCTGCTTCTTTCGTAACATCTGTTCCCTTAATCCCCATGGCTATCCCAATGTTCGCCTCTTTAATCGCGGGAGCATCATTTACTCCATCTCCTGTAACCGCGACAATTTCTCCTAAACTTCTCCACATCCGTACAATGCGTAATTTGTGTTCTGCTGATACACGCGCATAAATGCGAATACTTCTGAGAGATTTCTTGAGTTCCTCATCGCTCATCTGCTGAAGTTCTACTCCACTAATCGCGAGGGATCCCTCTGTCATAAAACCCAACTCTCTTGCTATTGCCTCTGCTGTATCCTTATGATCACCTGTAATCATTACCGGAAGAATACCTGCTTTTATACAGGTTTGAACGGCCTGTTTAGCTTCTGGCCGTGGTGGATCCATCATGGCTACAAGGCCAACAAAGGTGAGATTATCTTCCATCGATTCATCTATCTCCTTGTCGGACTGAATGTCTCTATAAGCCATCGCTAATACTCTCAACGCCCCAGCCGCGAAATCGTGATTAGAACCGAGAATTTCTTGTCTAAGAAGGGGGGTAAGTGGAACCTTTCCACTCCTAAGAAGAACCGTTTGACAACGGTCTAGAATTAAATCAGGCGCGCCTTTAACAAAAAGCATCTGTCCATCAGCTGTCTGACTGAGAATACTCATCCGTTTTCGTTCCGAATCGAATGGAATTTCTCCAAGAAGAGGATTCGCAACTTCCAGCTCTTGCTTTTTTATCCCGCCCTTTTCTGCAACAACAATCAGAGCCCCTTCTGTAGGGTCACCAGTAATTTGCCAACCTTGACTCCCATTTGTAAGGTTAGCGCTATTGCACAATGCTCCTATCTCAAGAAGACGTCTTAATTCAGGGAAATCTGTAAGAGAAATGGTTTTTGAATTTAATACAAAATCTCCAACAGGCATATATCCAACCCCTGATACATCAATCTGTTCTTGATTAACCCATATCTTCCTCACGCTCATCTCGTTCTTCGTTAAGGTCCCCGTTTTGTCGGTACAGATCACTGAAGCACATCCTAATGTTTCGACCGATGGAAGACGGCGAATAAGCGCTTTACGCCTTGCCATTTTCCGAACACCTATAGCAAGAGCAATGGTAACAATTGCAGGTAACCCCTCTGGCACAGCAGCAACTGCAAGACTTGTGGCTATTAAAAGGGTGCCAAGAAAAGAATTCCCCTGAATGATTCCAAGGATGAAGACAACCGCAACGATTCCAAGACAAAGAAAAACCAATCGACGCCCTAATTGAGCTAGCCGAATTTGTAAAGGAGTCTGCTCTTCTTTGGCCTCTCTTAACAACGAAGCGATCGTTCCAAGTTCTGTTCTTAACCCTGTCGCCGAAACTAGCATATGTCCTTTACCACTAAGGACAACTGTTCCCATAAAGGCCATATTTTTTCGATCGCCAATCGGCAATTCACTTTTCGCAAGGGGATCAATCTTTTTATGAATGGGTAAGGATTCTCCCGTTAAAGATGCTTCTTGCGTAGAAAGTTGTATTGATTGGATGATCCTTCCATCTGCTGGCACTAAATCACCGGCTTCCAACAAGATCAGATCTCCAGGAACAATCTCTTTGGAGGGAATAGTCTGTAGAGTCCCATCACGAATCACTTTACAAGATGGGGTTGCAAGCTTTTTCAACGCGGCAAGAGAACGTTCAGCATTGATTTCTTGAAAAAATCCTATGATTGCATTAAGAATAACAATCACAAGGATTGCTATCGCATCTACCCATTCACCAAGAATCCCAGCAATGACTGCTGCAATGATTAAAATCCAGACGATGAAACTAGAAAATTGACTTAAGAAAAGTTTAAATATAGAAGGGGGAGTTGGTTCGGGCAATTCATTAAACCCGTAACTTTTTAATCTTGCCTCTACAGCAGACGAGGGCAATCCTTGATTTAGATCAGTATTTAACTCCTTGCATGTTTGCTCTGTGGAAAAACTCCACCACAATTTCTTATCTGCTGGCATTTCTTGCACATAATCCCGCTATTCTATAGGGGCTCCCTACCCACTAAATATCTTTATGTTAATATTTTTTTCTAGTATATTCACTTTTTTAAGAGAAAAAGGTAAAAAAACGCGCATGTCAAGAGATTTTTCCAGTTCTCAAATTGATAATTTGTTACCCAAAAAAGAAATAAATAAGATTAATGCTTATTGGCGGGCAGCTAATTATCTTTCGGTAGGTCAAATATACTTACTAAAAAATCCTCTACTTCGAGAGCCCTTAAAACTTGAACATATCAAACCTCGACTATTAGGCCATTGGGGAACAACGCCAGGCGTGAATTTCATTTATGCTCATATGAACCGAGTGATCAGAAACTTTGACCTTAACGTTCTCTTTATGTTAGGGCCTGGCCACGGAGCACCTGGACTCATTGCAAACACGTATCTTGAGGGAACATACAGTGAATTCTATCCTCATATCACTCAAGATATCAAAGGGATGCAACGATTATTTAAGCAGTTTTCCTTCCCAGGGGGCATTCCTAGTCATGCCGCGCCAGAAACCCCTGGATCTATTCATGAAGGAGGGGAACTGGGTTATGTAGTCAGTCATGCTTATGGGGCTGTTCTAGACAATCCGAATCTAATCGTTTGTTGTGTTGTGGGAGATGGAGAAGCGGAAACAGGTCCTCTGGCATGTAGTTGGCACTCGAATAAATTTTTAAACCCCATCAATGATGGAGCAGTCCTCCCTATCCTACACTTAAATGGATATAAAATAGCCAATCCCACATATCTTTCGCGAATCAGTCATGAAGAGTTGAAAAATCTCTTTATTGGATACGGATACAAGCCTTATTTTGTGGAGGGATCGGATCCAGAAACAATGCATCAACTTATGGCTAAAACACTTAATAGGGTTGTGCATGAAATAAAGGATATTCAGAAAAAGGCTCGTGAAAAGGGGGATGCCACACGACCGCAATGGCCAATCATCATTCTCAGAACCCCAAAAGGTTGGACAGGGCCTAAAGAAGTAGATGGAGAAAAAACAGAAGATAGTTGGCGATCACATCAAGTTCCCTTAGGGGATTTTCAATCTAAACCACTTCATTTGCAACTCCTTGAAGCATGGCTTAAGAGCTATCGACCTGAAGAACTATTTGATGACAACGGGAAACTAAAATCCGAAATTCAAGAAATAGCGCCAAAAGGCGATAGACGCATGGGGGCAAATCCTCATGCAAATGGAGGGCTGTTATTTCAGGAATTAAAAAGCCCTGATTTGCGAAATTTTGTCCTTAAAATAGAATCTCCAGGGAAAGTGGTTGCTGAATCAGCAAGAATTCTTGGTAAATATTTAAGAGATATCATGAAGCTCAATCTCGAAAGTAAAAACTTTCGAGTTTTTGGTCCCGACGAAACTGCTTCAAATCGACTAGGAGCTTTATTTGAAGTCACAAATCGGGCGTTTAATGCTACAATCCTTCCCTCCGATGATCATCTTTCTCCTAATGGACGTGTCATGGAGGTACTCAGTGAACATCTGTGTCAAGGATGGCTAGAAGGTTATCTCTTAACAGGAAGGCATGGCTTTTTCTCTTGTTATGAGGCATTTATCCATATTGTCGATTCAATGTTTAATCAACATGCGAAATGGCTAAAAGTATCACGTCATATTCCCTGGAGAAAACCGATTGCTTCTCTTAATTATTTCTTAACCTCTCACGTCTGGAGACAAGACCATAATGGCTTTTCTCACCAAGACCCCGGATTTATTGATGTTGTCGTTAATAAGAAAGCTGAAGTTATTCGAGTGTATTATCCTCCAGACGCCAACACGTTGTTATCTGTAGCAGATCACTGCCTCAAATCGCGCAATTATATAAACGTGATTGTCGCAGGCAAGCAACCCGCTTTGCAGTATCTGAACATGGAAGAAGCAATTAAACATTGTACAAAGGGACTAGGGATTTGGGATTGGGCGAGCAACGATAAAGGGCAAAATCCTGATGTCGTCATGGCTTGTGCGGGAGATGTTCCTACGTTAGAAACCCTTGCAGCAGTAGACATTTTGCGAAAGATGCTTCCCTCGCTTAAAATTCGCGTCGTCAATATCGTCGATCTGATGGTTCTACAACCTAAGAGTGAGCATCCACATGGGCTTTCAGATGAAGAATTTGACGCTATCTTCACCACGGATAAACCCATTATTTTCGCACATCATGGTTACCCTTGGATCATTCACCGACTTACCTATCGCCGGACAAACCACAAAAATCTCCATGTCCGAGGGTTCAAAGAAGAAGGAACAACGACAACCCCATTTGACATGGCAGTATTAAATGATTTAGATCGCTTTAATCTTGCCAAAGACACCATCGATCGTATTTTCATAGATCCTGAGGCAAAAGCCACTATCAAAGATGTTCTCAATGAAAAACTTAGATTTCACAAAGAATACATCCAAGAACATGGCGAAGACATCCCTGAAGTGCTCAACTGGAAATGGCCTTATTGAATGCAAAAACAACTTATCCAAGTTCTCAATATTGGAAGTTCGTCATTAAAGCTTTCTCTCTTTTGCATAAACAATAGAAAACTCAAACGCATCTTAGATGCACAGTGTAGAAATATCCACGCATCTAAACCGCAAATTGAGATTGTTACCCAAGAAAATAAGACACATATCAAACATATTGGCGGGGGGACAATCGATAAAATTTTTCTATTTCTCATGAACGAAGTTGAAAAATGGATCGACCCCCATCTTTTTTCTACCATTGGGATTGGACATCGATTTATCCATGGGGGGAACAAGTACACATCTAGTATAGTCATTACCCCATCTTCTCTGAGGGAGTTAGAAAAATTAAAAGATCTGGCTCCTCTTCATAACCCTGATTGTCTTGAGCTCATCAAGGCAAGCCAAAAGCATTCTTCCAAAGCACTACAACTTGCCGTATTCGATACAGGCTTTCACAGCACTCTTCCTTCCTACGCATCTCAATATGCCATTCCTCACTTTCTAGCAGACAAATACCATATCAAACGCTATGGATTTCATGGGATTTCGCATGCTTATCTCACCGATAAATATTTTGAATACACGAAAAAGAAAAAAAGACTTTCCAAACTCATTACCTTACATCTTGGAAATGGTTGTTCCGCTACCGCTATTCTAAACGGATTATCCATCGATACTTCTATGGGATTTAGCCCGGCAGAAGGGCTTGTCATGGGCACAAGAGCTGGTGATATAGATTTTACCTTGATTGAGTTCCTCTGTAAAAAACAGCATCAATCTGTAAGTCAAGTCACCCATATGCTCAATTTTGAGTCGGGGTTAGAAGGAATTTCTGGGAAAACCGCGGATGTCAAGGAGCTTCTCCAGAACTATGAGAAAGATCCTCATTGTCGCCTTGCCATAGATATGTTTTGCTACCGGATCATCAAATATATTGGGTCCTTTGCTGCCATCTTGAATGGGGTAGATGCAATTATCTTCAGTGGAGGCATTGGAGAAAACTCGCCTCTCATAAGGCAGATGATTTGTTCAAAACTCAAATGGCTAGGATTAAAACTCTTAGCCAAAAAAAACAGCTCCATTTTCGATTTAAATCCTGGCAGCATTCAAAAAATAAGCACTCATTCTTCCTCTGTTGAACTTTACGTCATTTCTACAGATGAAAATCTTTTTATCGCGCAAGAAGTACTAAAAAATCTCAATTAGCAGTCTTAAGTCTTTTACTTGCAATTTTTAATTTAGACCATTAATACGAGAATTAGGGGAATCATTTCATGGGATGACTATTGTTCAACTTATTGCAGCCAGCTCCTATTGCAGAAGAAATCCAAGATCCTGTACTTGTTAAAAAAAAGTACAAATACTGGCGACTGCGCACTTTTTACGGAATGTATATCGGATATGCATTCTATTACTTCTCTCGTAAAAGCTTCACTTTTGCCATCCCTTCAATGCTCGAAGAGGGCTTTAGCCTCTCTGAACTAGGAATGTTAGGCAGCATTCTTTCCATTACATACGGTGTTAGTAAATTCGTTAGTGGAATTATCGGTGACAAATCAAATCCTCGTTATTTTATGTCCTTCGGATTGATTTTAACCGGTATTTTCAACATCGGATTCGGCTTTTCAACAGCTTGGGTCATACTTGCTATCCTTTGGGCATTGAATGCTTGGTTTCAAGGATGGGGCTGGCCTGGCTGTGCAAAATTACTTACCCATTGGTACTCCCAGTCTGAGAGAGGGAGATGGTGGAGTGTATGGAATACTTCGCATAATCTGGGCGGAGCTATTATCCCAATCATCATCGCTTTTTGCGCGCATCATTATGGCTGGCGTTGTGCTATGTTTGTACC
>CAYWDE010000044.1:0-9973 GCA_964456885.1 uncultured bacterium
GAGCCTAACTGTCTATCTCCTCTATTCACTCAATATTTTTACTGTTGGCTGGTCTTTTATCCCATTTGCCGCCTCTCTCCTAATTTTTGGATTGTCCCTCTCCTTCTTCGCATCGAGTCTAATTATTTACTGGGGACATAAAGTGGAGATGTTCGCTTGGATGATTGGTTTTGTATTCGCCCCATTCAGCGCAGTCTTCTATCCCCTCAATGTTCTCCCTGAATGGGCTCAAGTGATCTCCTACTGCCTTCCGACAACTTATATTTTTGAAGGGATGCGCTCTATCCTCTCCACAGGCACTTTTCCTACCCACTATTTTTGGTTAAGCATAGGTTTAAATATCGTCTACCTATCAGCAGCAATCGTCACTTTTAACTGGATGTTCGAAAAAACCCGCGCTAAAGGCCTTGCACGGCTCGAATAACCCCCTCCTGTAAGTAAAATTTTTACGCTTAGTAGCCGCTGAAAAAACCCTTCTTTTTTTGGGTCTAGATCCTTATACTCCCTGGCATATGAGAATTACCCCAGTTGACAGAGAATGGATCCATACCCATGTTTTGGAACCCTATTTACAGGGTTGCGAACTCATGAAAATGGCATGGGAAGGGGTAGATAAATCCCTCAAACCTAACTATTTAACTTTAAGCAAACGGGCAATTTGCTGGCTCCAGGGAGCCTCTTTAATGATCCCCGTTGTCAATACGATTATTTGGCTGACCTGGCAGGCCCTAGGCCCCCCTGAAAAACTTTTTGACCCCTTCTGCCCAGAAACCACCCCCCCTTCGCCATCTAAGCCTCAGCTTAAGTCTCAGATTATCATCCACGAATTCCCCCCTTCTGGAGGGATTTCAAAAGGGTTAATAAAACCTCAAGAATCTACTGTCTATGTAGAGAAAGAGGGTGATTCTGAGATCCAAATGAACTGGAAGGTGGAATATTTTGCAGACAAAATTGTAGCAGACCAATATTGCACCACTTTCTGGGCACACTCCACCTACCGCCCCAACTGGATTTTAAAAGAATATAGCTACCGGATGGGGAATAAAGAATTTAAAATGTGGCAGAACCAGGGTGATGAAAACCATGTCTACACACACTTTATCGATGAGGGGTTGCCCCTCCATCAAAAAACATTCAAATTAGACGAGCCCCTACCTTTAATTCAACATCGGGCAATTGGGTTAAGACCCTTTATTTTATCGGAACAAAAAAATCTCTTTTTTTATGCGATTGTTCCTGAGGTCCCTATCATTGATTGGATTCCGGGGATCGAAAAGCCCCCCTTTTTAATGAAGGCGGTCGCAAAGAAATTAGGAGAGGAAGAAGTTCCAGGATTTCCTGCGAAATTAGTGAAAGTTGAAGTCATTTCCACATGGAAATGGCCCTATAACTCGATCAAATCTGAGATGTGGTTCGATCCCATTACAGGCATCTTGAAAAAATTCGTCGATTCGGGCCGCTTTATCGATCGGAAAGAGGGAGAACTTGTCCAAAGTAGTCCGTAGCCCGGATCAATGCATCGGCAATCCCCGGCTCGCTGGCCGCATGCCCCGCATCTTTGATAATCTCTAATTCAGCTTGGGGCCACGCTTTATGGAGCTCCCAAGCGCTTTCCATCGGGCATATAATATCATATCTACCCTGTACAATGACTGCCGGGATTTTTCGAACCGCTTCCACATGCTCAATCAACCAATTGTCGGTCTGGAAAAAATTCTGATTCATAAAATAGTGGCATTCGATCCGAGCCAGAGCATCTGCGTGCTCATTTTCGGTGAACTGCATAAAAAGATCGGGATCAAAAATCAGCTTTAACGTAGCCCCCTCCCAACAAGACCAGGCAGAAGCGGCCCGTTTCCTCACCGCTTTATCTTCAGAAGTGAGCCTCCGGTAATAGGCTTGAATGAGATTCCCCCTTTCGGCAACTGGGATCGGATCGAGAAATTTTTCCCATTGATCAGGGAAAAGGAAATGGGCTCCAAACTGGTAAAACCAATGCAATTCTTTGGGCCGTCCAAGGAAAATGCCCCGCAATACTAGAGCCAACACCTGGCTCGGATGGGATTCCGCATAAGCCAAAGCCAATGTACTTCCCCAAGATCCCCCAAAAACAACCCATTTTCGAATCTTGAGGTGCTCTCTCAATTTTTCAATATCGGAAACAAGATGCCAAGTCGTATTGTCTTCTAAACTTGAGTGGGGCCTGCTTTTTCCACTTCCCCTCTGATCCATCAGAATGATTCGATAGATCTTTGGATCAAAATAGGAGCGGTGGCTCGGCTCTGTTCCTGAACCTGGCCCTCCATGAAGAAAAATGACGGGAAGCCCTTTCTGATTGCCGCTCTCTTCCCAATAGAGTTCATGGCCTGGGACTTTGAGAAAACCGGTCTGATTAGGTTCTATAGGGGGATATTTTGTTCTCATTTGCGCGACTTATATAAGTAAAGAGGACGGACGATGGGGGTTCCTTTGCCGTCGCGCGCTTCCATCCGTTCATAGACAATTTGGATCGCGATTCCAACTGAGCGGGAGAGGCCGAAAAGGACTGTATAGTAATCGGAATAGGGAAATCCGGCGGCTGTCAACATGGAGCCGGTGATCGCATCGATATTCGGATAAGGGTCTGAAATTTTCGGATTTTCTTTGAGAACTTTTGAACCCTCTGATCTTAAGAGGAGGGCGAGCTTAACAAGAGGATGATTCGGGAAATGTTTTTGGCAGTAGTTGTAGCAGATCGTCGCTCTCGCATCTTCAACGCGGAGCACCGCATGGCCAAATCCAAAGACGAGTTGATCGTTAGCGAGCTTATCTCGGATCAGCCTCTCCACATCGGCAGCCGTCGCCTGCTCCCCTACTTGTTGTAATACGCTTTGGACAAACTCGAGACAGTCTTGATTAGCTCTGCCGTGCCTTGGCCCCGCAAGGGCGGTCATCGCTGCAGCAAGCGAGCCATACATATGTTCCAGACCTGAAGCAACTGCCTTACCGACAAAAGCGGAGAGGTTCCCCCCATCATGGTCGTAGTGGAGCGCATTGAAAAGGCGCATCACCTGGATCAATTCAGCTGTTTTTTTTCCAGGGAGGTTGAGCATATGGACGAAATTTTCGATATAGCCGAGTTCTGGCTTGGGAGCGGGTGTAGAGCCCCATTGTGCATGGCTATTGATCACACAAGCGGCGATCTGCGGAAGCTTTGCGATCACATTGAGACAATCTTCTCGGTAATTGCCCGTCCCCTCATACATTCCGGTAATTAAGAGGGCCGCAGCAAAAGAGTCCATCGCATGGCCTGCAGTGGGCAAGGCTTCAATCGCCTTAACGGTCTCTGGCTTACATTGGGCTCTTTGGTTGAGCTCTTTTTGGAAATGGGCAACCTGTTCTTTGCTCCCCATCTCTCCATAATAGAGGAGATAGATCAACTCGATCGGATCTTTTTGACTCAATTCTGCGATCGGACGCCCCACATAGGTGAGCCCTTTCATCGGGTCGACAAACGATGTGACGCAATAACCAACGGGGACACCCCTTAAGCCTGTCTCTAAAGAATCTGTTGTGACCTCGAATAGAACTCCGTCTCTCACCTTAGCAATCCTCTCACTAAATCTCGCTCTTCCATGAGTTCTTTTTGCGTGATCTCGATCTTTTCTTTCAAGAAAGAATCGATTTGAAGCCCTTTGACAATCTCATAATCCCCCTCCCCCTTAGATCTACAAGGAAAAGAGAAGACGAGATCCTCAGCAATGCCGTAAGGGTTCCCGTTCGAATAGACTCCTGAGGCAAAAAAATCTCCCGATTTTGTCGGTTCTAAAATCGCTTTGAGTGCGCCAAGCGCCGCATTCGCAGCCGAAGCTGCCGAGGATTTCCCCCTTGCAGCAATCACTTGTGCACCCCGCTTTTGAATCAGGGGGACAAACTCTGTTTCGAGCCATTTCCGGTCGGTGATCACTTGAGTCGCCCCTTTCCCCCCAATTTTTGCATTCACAAAATCGGGTACTTGAGTCGACGAGTGGTTGCCCCAAATAGTCACATGATCCACTTGGGTTAAAGCCACATTCGCTTTGGCAGCGAGTTGAAAAATAGCCCGATTTTGGTCGAGCCGCATCATCGAGCAAAAGTGGTGGCGAGGCAAATCGGGTGCATGGTGCATCGCGATGAGGCAATTGGTATTCGCAGGATTGCCGACAACTAAAACACGGACCTCTCTACTCGCTACCCGATTGAGCGCTTTCCCCTGTTCTACAAAGATTTTCCCGTTATCGCCTAAGAGATCTTTCCTCTCCATTCCGGGACCCCGAGGTTTTGCTCCGACTAAAAAGGCGTAGTGGACCCCTCCGAACATCTCTTCCGGCTGGCTCCCAATCTTCACCTCTTTTAAAAGGGGAAATACGCAGTCATCGAGCTCCATTTTCACCCCTTTCAGGGACTCTTCGCTCGCAGGAACCTCTAAAAGGTGGAGAGCGATCGGTTGATCGGGACCTAAAAATTCCCCATTCGCGATCCGGAAAAGGAGGCTGTAGGCGATCTGCCCTCCAGCCCCTGTTACGACAACTTTTTTTACAGGTTTACTCATTTACCGCCAAATTTTTCCATTAAAGATCCTTTGCAAAAGACCTGGAAGCAATTTTCAGCAGCCGTATGCGCCTCTTCCAACCAGGTTGTAAACCCATTCATATCAGAAGGGGTCAATTCGCCAAAGGATTGGATGAGTGTTTGCTGAATAAAAGCGGGAGCCCCATCAAATTGACCGAGGCTTGCCGTTACAGCTAAGTTGCCCATCGGTTTTTCTAGAGCATAAGCTATATTGAGGCCAACTGTATTCGGCCGTTCACTTAAAGAGTTTTTCTCAAACAATTCAGAATCGAGTTCCACCTTCATATGGAGTTTATCTGCCAGGAAAGTGAGCGGGTTTTCTCTGGCCAGGTCAAATCGGATCCCATTCACATAGCGGATTTCGCTTTTGACGAAATTGATCGGAGCCTCTTCTTTTGGATAGAGATCGGAGATCGATTCGATGAGCCGCAAAACCAAAACTTTAAAACTTGACCAGGAGTACCCTTTGGTATCGTTAATCGTTAAAATCCCCGGCCCCACCTGAATCAGCGGATACCCATTTTTCTCTTTTCTCATCCGATGGCGAGGAGTGAACGGAGTCGCCTCTGGATGCGCTTGAACACTCGGAAGATCCTCAACCACAGGAAAATCTTTTTTCAGCCGTTCATATAGACGGCCATACATCATCGGATATGAGGGGTCGCGCATCCGGCCCGTCTGCTGATTCTGTTCAATCTCCCAACGGAGCTCAAAGATCACTTCGATTAACGGAGGATTGAGCAGAGGGGGAGTTTCAGTTTTCTTGATTTTTTCTGCTTTAAAAATAGCCATATACCCTCTAAAAACATTGAATAGAGAGTTATACAAGATCTTCTAAAATTGCCGCACGATATTTTCTTAAAAGTTCGACCATGAAGTGCAAGTTGTGCACTGTGGCTAAAGTATAGGCAGTGAGTTCTTTGGCTTTGAAAAGATGATGAAGATAAGCGAGGGAAAAATGTTGGCAGGTCCAGCAGCTGCAATCGTGTTCTATAGGAGCAAAATGGTTGGCGTTAGCCCCTCTTTCCACTTTGATGCCCCCTTCTTGCGTTAGAAGGAGACCATGACGCGCCGCTCTTGTCGGGTAAGAGCTATCAAATGTATCGATTCCCAGAGGGATACAGGCGCTAAGCGACTCAAGATCACCAATTCCAAGAAGATGATTCGGTTTTTCATCGGGGAGGCGAGGGAGAAGTTCGGTGAGCATTTCAAACATCTGGGGCTTGGTTTTACCAAGTGATCCGCCGATTGAAAACCCATCAAAAGGTAAAGCGCTCAACGTATCGGCGCTCAGCTTCCTTAAAGAAGGGTCGACACCTCCGTGGATCACCGCATACATCGCTTGCCCTTGAGGATCTTTCAAATGCTCCTCTAAAGAGCGCTTTTCCCAACGGTGCGTCCGGTCCAAAGAGCGTTTCAACTCCTCAGCTCCAATATGGTAAGGGGGGAGCTCATCCAGAGGGATGATGATATCAGCTCCTAACGCTTTTTGCGTTTGAATCGATGTTTCTGGAGTGAGAAGGACCTTGCTTCCATCTCGGTAAGAGCGGAAATGGACCCCCTCTTCAGAGATTTTAAGTACATGCCCCTCCCCTTTTTTCGCACCGCGGCTCTTGAGCTCATCGGCTACAGAACCGTAGGCGAGCGAAAAGACCTGGAACCCCCCCGAATCGGTGATGATCGGCATTTTCCGGTTGATGAATTTGTGCAACCCGCCCGCTCTCCGGACTACATCAGGTCCCGGCTGTAAAAGGAGATGATAGGTATTGCAAAACATCAGCTGCAATCCGATCGAATCGACCATCTGGTTATCGAGAGCTTTTAGAGTTCCGTTCGTCCCGACAGCTACAAAATTTGGCGTATCGATCACCCCATGCGGAGTGTGAATCCTCCCCACACGAGCCCTCGATTTTTTCGAACGGTGGATCAACTCAAATCGGAATTTCACGTTTCACAATCCTTTTTGCAAATACCACGAAAGGGGAACTGCATCCAATAATAAGACATTTGATCAGGAAACTGACCAAGATAATATCAAATAGAGACGCCACAATTCCATAAAGGCCAAAAAAGCTAAAAAAGACAGTATCTAACGCTTGAGAAGTTATAAGAGAAGTGGCCACCCGAAAAGGGAAATTCCCCCGTAATAAGCTAAAGAGCCAAACATCAAACCGTTGAACAACATAAAAGGTGCCGAGCGACGCAAGAACAATCCTCATAGATTGGGAAAAAATTTCCTGAAACGCTGTTTGCGCTGTATCAAATGCTGTTGGGAAATATAAAAGGTGCATTTGGGACATTAAAGCAAAAAAAAGGAGGGAGATAAGGGAAATTTTTACCGCCTCTTTTGCCGCCTCCTTTCCAAAGTATTCCTGCAAGAGGTTTAAAGATAAAATCCCCCCAATCGCAAAGACATCGCTGCAAGTGACCGAAAAGCCCAAGAGGGAAATTTGCTTAATGACAAATAGATTAGCAAAAACGCCTTGGAGAGCAATGAGCGCGATCAGACCCGTTTTCCCTAAACGGAGGGCCCCCAGGACAAACCCGATTACCAGAACAATATGAAGTAGGAAAAAAATCTCATTCATCCGAGAAATCATAGAGCTTTTCGAGAAAAATATCTATCGATTATCACTCTAGTAGTTAATAAAAAATATTTTAATATCTAATCTTGCCGAATAGAAGACTAACTGGTATCCTCTCCAACATGTCGATTTTGATAGTCATTTTGATGTATGCGGGCTGGTCTAGTATGTTTTCCCTAGGGAAACTCGCTCTGGTCAATTGCCCCCCCCTTTTCCTCACCGCTTCCCGGATGCTTTTAGCAGGGGTTTTGCTCCTCTCCTTTATGGCCTTAAAAAACCGATCGGCCTTCAAAATCACCTTCAAACAATTCCTTTCCTTCGCCCTTTTAGCCCTTTTCAGTATTTATTTGACGAACGCCTTTGAATTCTGGAGCCTCCAACACCTGACAGCGGCCAAAACCTGTTTTATCTACTCCCTCTCCCCTTTCTTTAGCGCCTTTTTCTCCTACCTCCACTTTGGGGAGAAAATGAATGGCCGCAAATGGATCGGGATGAGTATCGGAGTGGCTGGCATTCTCCCTGTCCTTGCTATACAGAAAGGCTCTGGAGAGCTTATCTCAGGATTAGCCTACCTCTCTTGGCCAGAATTGGCGATGATGGCAGCTTCTTTGTGCACAGTCTATGGCTGGGTCCTTTTACGTTTGATCGTAAAAGATTCTAGAGTATCCCCTCTGATGGCTAATGGAGCGAGTATGTTTATCGGAGGCCTTTTTGCTCTCTTTCACTCTTACTTAGCTGAACCTTGGAATCCGATTCCCGTTACTCAAGGTCATTTTGCCTCCTTTGCTCAAGGGCTCCTTGTGATGACTCTTATTTCAAACATCATCTGCTACAATATCTACGGGATGATGCTGAAACGGTTCACAGCAACATTCATCTCTTTTATGGGAGTCTTAAGTCCCATTTTTGCATCGATCAATAGTTGGTTCTTCCTTGGAGAACCTCTATCTCCCGTTATTTTTCTCTCGACTGCAGTAGTCTCTTTAGGTCTTTGGCTTATCTACAGTGCAGAACTTAGCCAAGGGTACATTCACAAAAAAGAAAATCCGATCCCAACTTCTTAGGAGAAGCTATCCGGAGAGGCTATTGTAAGCCAAAATAACGGACAAAACAGCTAAAACCATAGCTTTTAAAAAGACATCTAAATAGTTCGTGACTCAAGAATCGCGAATGGTAAAATTCCCCCTGTTCTTTTTATCCCCTCTTATTTAAGATTTACCGTTCTTAAAATTTAAGAACCTCTTAAGGAGAGATTACATGGTTGTGCAAACAATTAAATTTATTCAAGATCCCCCATATGTAGTCGACTTTACTCAATATAACAAAAAGAATGTTCAAGAAGAGGGTGATCTTTCAACCTATGCAAAGGTGCATCAAGTCGCTTTAGCCTCATTAAAATTTACAAAACTCTGTTTTGCTTCAATGGGAACTGCAGGTTATTCAACACTGAGCCATGCAGGGGTCTCCTTTAAATATATCGTCCTCGGATATTATGGGAAATTTAAACCCCCTTCAGATATTCAGCTTGTCGCTTTTAAAGTAGTCTTCTGGATAGCAGGTATGGCTTGGTGTTTCATCACAACTTCATTCCGCTTAATTTATAATAAAACAAATCAGCCTTTAGAAAATAATGAGTTAGGGCCTCATGAAAGCTTATTGTCTCAGTATGCAGATCCGGAGATCGATGTTTCTCACATCACCACAAATGAACTTAAAATTGATGTGAGCATTGTCCCTGCAGAGGTCGCAGTAGACGAACTTCTTCCCATGTATGATGCAATCAACTTCGATCAGCCTCTCAATCCTGGCTACATGGCCCCTTTAAGCCGAACAGAAGCCAATACGACATATACAAAAGAAGATCTGAGAACCAGCTTACAAAAATTCATCGATCACGTAAAAGGGAGAGTCGCTTTCCTAGGAACACCCCCTGCCTATGATACGCCCCGATTGATGGCTTTCTATGAACAGATTGAGAGCGGCGTCCGGTTTTCCATTTATAAAGTCAATAAAGAGCTCCAAGAATTCCGCCAATCTCGCGGAGAAGATCCAGCCGCTTATGTAGGCGCCGATCGGGAGAAATACAAAAATCTGCTCGAAGAGAGAGCCCGCGTTGTGATTAACCTAGCGATTGCAGGAAAACATTGCGGAGCCCGCTATATGGGCGAGTCGATGGAAATCTACAGTTCGCTCACTGGAGAAATCGATGTTTCTAAAGGATCTTTACAAGAGACCCTGACTGAACTACTTGCAGCCAAGAGAAAAGAGATCGCAACGAAACAAATCTATGCCCATTTTGGCAGTAATACCCACGGCTATGGGAAGTATATGAGCAGCTTGGGGAGTATTTTGGCCCTCCCCGGAACTGCGAACATCATCGAACACTTAAGCAGTGGTCTTGACAAATCCCGCTTTCTAAAAGAGTTTTTCAAAGACTATACAGTTGACTATATCCTCGACTCCATTCAAGAAAAGGTTAAAAAATCTCAACTTTTCCGAGAAAAAATCACTAGCTGGCTCCAAAATCAAGTGAACAATTGGAACCGAGAAAAAACAGAAAAAGAGCTCGAAGATCTGTTGGGGAAAATAGACCCAATTCTCGCTCAACAACAGATCAGCGAAGACTCCCCTCTCTATGAGAGTTTTTTAACACTCCGAAATTTGCTTGCCCATTTATCGGAAAAAAATTCCCCTTTACCCCCTGGGGATCAAGAGCCAAGAGACTTTTTAAGTGAGCTTTTTGCGCTTCCGGAAGCAAAAAACTGGCTTATAGCTAACTACCCAGACTTACGAAAAAG
>CAYWDE010000045.1:0-3350 GCA_964456885.1 uncultured bacterium
TTGCTGGAAGAGAGGTTGTATTGGCCCCCATGACGGAATGGATAATAAGTCAGCTTTCTACATTCTAATCTTGCAAATTTTATTTATCAGATTTTTACATGTCTGAATTATAAATAAGCTGGAAAATTTTCATCCTTAAATTTGATAAATATTTGTTGAACAGGTTAAAGTCCTGACTTTCTACAGCAAATTGTTAAGTGGAATAAAATGTCCAAGTTGAAAACTTTTACAATTAAGTTGGTTGGAGTTTTGATTTTCGCTCCTCTCGCGGGTTGGCTTTTGCTCCGATTTGTGGAAATGAGTGAGAAAAGTTGGAAATCGGAGAAAGCGATGGATGATCTTATCTGGCCTATTTATTATTCTAGGTGGGACAGGCGGTTGGCTTCGTTAGCTATCATCATTTGATTATTCACAGAGATACCTTTCTGCTCGCTAATTATTGATTAAATCTATCTCTTAAAAGTTGTTTTTTGGTAACATATTGGGTATGTCTACTCCATTGCAAAAAAATCTCCGTTATCAAATTGCGGAAAAAAAAATGTCTGTACATGCCTTAGAAAAAAAGGCAGGGCTCAAGCCAAGTGCAATCCATAATATTTTGCAGGGAAAATCTAAACGTCCTGCAGCAGAAGTCTTAGTTGCAGTAGCACAAGAGCTGGGTTGTTCAGTAGAAGATCTCATCCGAGAAGAGCCTCCGGTTCCTAATTCCTCTCCTTCCTCACAGCAATGGTCTCCCGATCTGTATATGAATTCTTTTAAAGTCGTTCAAAGCATCCTTAGTGATAAAATATCTGAATTAAAGAAAGATGAAGTCTTAAAAATCGTTGAAGAGGTCTATCTCTACTCTGCTCAAGGGGGACTTTCTTTAGCGGATAGAAGGTTTGCTGAGTGGGTGATTAGGCAACGTATAAATACCTAGTCTCTTTATAAAGCAATCTGTAAACTTGTCGCCATGAATAAAGGGAGAAACCGCCTTTCCTCTGAATACGCCAAGTTCGCAGCTGCGATCTTGGGGGGGATGGTTGTCTATTTCCTTTGCACCGTTTATGTCATCTATGAGAAATGCCAGGAAAAAGCAAAAATAGAAGTAGAAAATACTTCCTATGAAATCCAAAAAATCATCGGATTGGTTTTTCGCGAAATCGAATCTGTAATGAAACATGTGGGTCGGGAGATTCAGAAAGATTCTCCTATCGACGTTGCCAAGATTGCGCGCCATCTAGAGCTGATCCAAGATGAGACCGGATTTATTTGTAGGTGGTCGGTTGTAGCTTGGATGGGCCCAGAAAATTGCGTATTGGTCACAAGTCGACAGGGGATCCTCGAAAAATCGTTCCCTGTATTTCAGCGGAATTACACTGTAGAAAGCTCAAAAACTCCCTGGAAATTAATTGCTTGCGAACCAGATTGGGGCTTTACCACCAGAAGGTGGGTAATTCCTGTCGGCATGGGAATCACGAATGAAGCGGGTCAATTTTTAGGGACGGTGATCGGAGGGATCGATGTCCATGCGATCAATCAAAAAATCCGGCAAACCCTAAATACTACTAGCTCGGAATTTATTGTTTTTGATCAGGAGATGAATCCTGTTTTTTACTCTTTAAATAAAAACCAGGCAGATTTAAATCTTTTAGCTCGTAACCTTTTCAGAGAATTTAATTGTTTTCAGCAAGATAAATCTTTTTGTCAAAAGCCCTTCATCGTCTCCAATCTCCATTTTTATAATTATGAAAAGTTGAAAGACTATTCCTACTATGTTTTTACCGGAGCAGATAAGAGCCTTATTAATAGTGAGTTTTATAGTGCCCTATTCCCTGCAGTGCTTGAGTTAGCCGGTCTCGGCCTCTTTTTCCTCTTTATCCTCTATATTTTTTATAGAAAATTAATCCGACCGGTGGAAGGGCTTGCTCAAGTTGCTTATGAAGTTTCTACTGGAAATTTCGAAGTAACAGTTCCCTCTTATACCTCTCTAGAATTAAATCAGCTGGCAAAGAGTTTGCAGCAAGTTGTTTTCTATATCCAAGAGAGGCAAAAAAACGTTCAGCAAATGGAATCCTCTCACCAGCAACTCATGAAGTCTTGTACGGAGCTCAACTCAAAAAATCAGGAGCTCTTAGAAACGAGATCTAAATTAGAGCGGGTGATTAACCTATTCCGCAATTCAGATGAAGAAAAAGAAAAATTTTTGCGACAGATCAACCAAGAGTTGGAGTACCCCCTCACCGAAATCCTACAGTCTGCAAAAATCCTTCATCAAAATCATGAAGAGATGTTCGATTTTTCTCTTTCTCAGGAGCAGCAGTGCGCGCTCATAAAGAAAATTATCGAAGGGGTTCAATCCCTTAGAATGCTAACTACAGATCAGTTGTATCTCTCTGAGGTGGATCTTCCGCAAGTCATTCAAGAGTGCATTACGATCTCTGCAAAAATTGCTTTTTTAAAAGGGATCCAAATCTCTTGTCAACTTCCAGAAGAGTGCCCCAAGATTTTTCTCGATCGACTCCGCTTTCAACAGGTTGTCTTAGGGCTTATATCGCGAGCATTGCAATACACTCCCGAAGATCGGACCATAGAACTCCAAGTGATAAAGGTGCATAAAGACGAAAAAGAATTTCTCCATCTTTATATCCGAGATCGGGGATTTGGATTGGGAGAGAGCGACCTCCCCCGCTTTAAAAAAGAGTCGGCAAAATTTTTCGATCTCATTTCGCTTGAGCTTTCTGCAATAGAGAAGCTAGTCGATCTTCACTCTGGAAGTCTACAAATTGAATCTAAATGGAACAGCGGCACCGTTGTTCTTGTCACACTTCCCTGGGATCTGGAAAATTCCGCCAAAAAAGTTTTGTAGAATTTGGTATTTATACAAAATGTCTTTGCAATAATACCAAATTCTCTGTTAAGGTTTTTTCTCCTACAAAGCCCAATCTAAAAAATTAGGTGGATCTAAGTGGGAAATAAAAAAGGAGACCTTATATGGAAATCAAAGCAATTTCAGTATCTTTACCAAATACAGAACTAGGAGAAAATGTTCATGAAGGGCAATCAAAAAAATACCTGAAGAATAGAGACACGATCAGTAGCGCGAGCAGCGATCCTTACGCTCTTGATTTTAAGGTAGAGTTGAACATTTTTGCCGGAGCAAAACCTGTGGACGGCCCAAATACAGATAGAAACTGTGTTCAAACAGACTCAGACTGTTACAGAACACAAAACGACTGTTACAGAACACAAAACGGTTGCTAACTCTATTGGGGGGCATTTCTTGCACAAATGCTCCCTTTAAAAACTATCAAATAGGAGTATTAAATGTCTACCGTACCAGTTCTTACCCCGCGTACTCATTCTGTAGA
>CAYWDE010000045.1:3450-9957 GCA_964456885.1 uncultured bacterium
TACCAGTTCTTACCCCGCGTACTCATTCTGTAGAAGAACCGATTGTTCCGCAGAAGGATCTTCAAGAAAAAGACAATTGCTCTATCTGTTTATTGGAAATGATCGATCGTACAGAAACAGCATGCCACCACTTTTTCCATGAGGAGTGCCTAAAACCCTGGCTAGCTCTTAAAAAAACTTGTCCCTTGTGCCGTCATATCCTAGTTAAAGAACAGCCTCATCGACCCGTTTTTGTAGTAGATCCTATTTATGACCTAGATCTCTCTGTTCGGTATGGGGGCTACGATAGGGAGGAACATCCAACACAATCTTGTGGGATAACGGTGTGCGAAGTTTGTCGCAATACACAGCTAGGGTGGATGTAACAGAAGCCGGCAGTTAAATAACACAAACCTCTACGAGATTAACTAAAGGATATTTTCTGCGCAAATGCCCTCTCTTAAAGGTTGATAAATAAGGAGTATTAAATGTCTACCGTACCAGTTCTTACCCCGCGTACTCATTCTGTAGAAGAACCGATTGTTCCGCAGAAGGATCTTCAAGAAAAAGACAATTGCTCTATCTGTTTATTGGAAATGATCGACCGTACAGAAACAGCGTGCCACCACTTTTTTCATGAAGGATGCCTGAACCTTTGGCTAGCTCTTAAAAAAACTTGCCCCCTTTGTCGTGATGTTTTAGTCAAAGAACAGCCTCACCGACCCGTTCCTGCAGCAGATCAAGTTTACGACTTAGATATCGCTGTTCGGTATGGAAGGGACTATGCTTCCTACGGCCACATAATAACAAATAGTTCTTGCATGCAAACATTGTGTACAGGGTGTTGCGCAACTGAATATTGTGGCGGTGTAACAGTAGCCGGATGTTAAATGACACGAACCGATATGAACGCAACTAAAAAACATCTCTTGCGCAAATCCGCTCTCATAAAAGTTATTAAATAAGGAGTATTATATGTCTGCCTTACCAGTTCTTACCCCGCGTACTCATTCTGTAGAAGAACCGATTGTTCCGCAGAAGGATCTTCAAGAAAAAGACAATTGCTCTATCTGTTTATTGGAAATGATCGACCGTACAGAAACAGCATGCCACCACTTTTTTCATGAAGGATGCCTGAACCTTTGGCTAGCTCTTAAAAACACTTGTCCCCTCTGCCGTGGTGTCTTAGTTAAAGAACAGCCTCACCGACCGGCTTGTGTAGCAGATCCTATTTATGACCTAGATCTCTCTGTTCGGTATGAGAGACCTTATAGGGATCATTGGTTAACCGAAGTTTCATGCGGACAAACAATGTGTGAACAATGTAGCGATCCGAACTATTGCGTGGTGTAAGAGAATCCCGCTGTTAAATGACATGAATCTCACGAGATTAACTAAAGGATATTTTCTAGACAAATGCGCCCACATAAAAATTGTTAAATAAGGAGTATTAAATGTCTATCATACGAGCCCTTGCTTCGCGTTTGTGCCCTGTACAAGTATCGACGGTTGATCAGGAGAATCAGCAAGACAAGTGCTCCATCTGTTTATTGGAAATGATCGACCGTACAGAGACAGCATGTCACCACTTTTTCCATGAAGGATGCCTTAAATTCTGGCTAGCCTCTCAAAAAACTTGCCCCTTGTGCCGTTTTGTCCTAATCAAAGAACAGCCTCACCGACCTGTTTGTGTAGCAGATCCTATTTATGACCTAGATCTCTCTGTTCGGTACGGAGGACCCTATAGGGATTATTATACAACACAACCCTGTGAAATAACAGTAGGTGAAGTTTGTTACAGTTAACAGAAGCTGATTTTTGAGTGAAACAAAAGGAGTATTATATGTCTGTCGTGCCAGTTCTTACCCCGCGCGCTCATCCTGTAGAAGAACCACAGGTTCTGCAGAAGGATCCTCAAGAAAAAGACAATTGCTCTATCTGTTTGTTGGAAATGATAGACCATACAGAGACAGCATGTCACCACTTTTTCCATGAGGAGTGCTTGAAACCTTGGCTAGCTCTTAAAAAAACTTGCCCCTTATGCCGTTATTTACTAGTAAAAGAGCCTCAGCAATTAGCTCCTTCAGCGGATCGTGTTTATGACATAGATCTCGAGGTTCAGATGAGAATGGCGTTTCCGTGTCGTGGCCCCACCGCAACAATGAATTCATGCGGATAATACTTCATGCAAATTGCTATTAAAGAAGTGATGAGTGCTATCAAACACAGTCGGGATTTATGAGATTAATTGGAGTGCTAGACACGGTTCTAGATGTCGCGTTAAAGATGAAAGATCCGGCGGTTGTAAACAATTATGTTGCTGCGTCGGGGGATCTTTCTCTCTCAGGAGGGCTGCCAGGTTTGGTTCTCCTTTTTTCTATCCTGGAACGGAAGGGTCTTATAGAAGGAGATATCTCTCATCAATATGTCCTTAAAATGAAGGAGGCGATTGAGGCAAGAGGGGTTTTTAGCCTCTCTTTATTTAGTGGGGTTAGCGGAATCTGTTTTGCTTTGCAGCAAGCTTCTTGGGATGGGGAGCGGTATCAGCGGATGCTGGGTCATCTGCAGCGCTTGCTTCTTGAAAATATCAGGCCGGTTTACATTGACCCATTAAGAGCGTCTCTAGAAAAAAGTGAAGCCTGTTCTTCTCGATTATATGATGTGATTCAAGGGCTTTGTGGTGTGGGCCGGTATATTGTAGAAAACGTCACTCAGCCTCTATTCTATGAATCTGCAGTAGAAATTACAAAAGCTCTTGTCCATTTATGTCAGCCATTGAAGATAGAAGGGCACTTAGTTCCAGGATGGTATCTCTCTCCGAACGATCCTCTCAACGCTCGAAATAAACGCAATCTCAAAGGGGGCTTTAACTTAGGTCTAGCTCATGGGATGCCGGGGATTTTGGCGCTTTTTGCAATAGCTATGATGAGAGGGGTCGTTGTTGAGGGGCAAAAAGAGGCGATGACGCAGATGATTTTATGGCTGCGGAAAAAAAACTACCGAGAAAACGGCATTATTCGGTGGCCTTATTTAATCTCTTGGGAAAAAGAGATTTTGGGGGAGCCATTGGAAGAGACGTGTAAGGATGCTTGGTGCTATGGGGTTCCTGGAATTGCAAGAACTCTATTCCTCGCGGGAAAGGCTCTCCAAGATAGGGAGCTGAAATTGTTTGCTGTAGAAGCTTTTCGAGGAGTTTTCTCACAAAGAAGAGGGGCTTGGCAGCTTCCAGGCCCCATGCTCTGTCACGGGATTGCAGGGCTCCTCATGATCACTCTTGAAATGGCGCAAGAGGATGGGTGCAAGGATCTTTTCCCCCGAGTTGATCAACTACAGAAAATCCTTCTTTCTGATTACGATCCTAACGCTCTTTTTGGTTTTAAAGACAAAGATCACAACAATATCGAGAAAGACAATCCTGGCTTTCTTGAAGGGAGTACAGGGATCTTGCTCACCCTGCTTTCAATTCCTGATTACAATACAAAATGGGCTTTACCTTTGATGATCCATGAATAAATCTATTTTTAATGCTGCACCGTTCTTTTTTCTCCGAGCTCCTCTTTGGTCAGCTCAAGATTGTGATCGTATCTTTGCCCAGGAAAATTGGAAAGAAGAGCTCTTCCATCTCTATAAAACAAACCAGCTTTTACGTGAAGCGATTGCAATTGCATCCCCCTCTTTGTATCGCTCCTTAGAACAAAAACCGTTAAAAGATCCAGAGCAGGCAGCGATCAGTCTCCTCAACTACGTCGGTCGTATGACAACTCGGGCAACGCCATTTGGACTCTTTTCTTTTGTTACGACGGGCTCCTGGAGCGAAGAGACAAAGGCTACTTTTGACTTACATCAAGTCTATAAATGTGCCAGACCTGATATGGAATGGGTATTTTCAGTCGTTCAGAAATATTATCAAGATGAGGCTCTTTTTCCTTCTCTTCCCATTCAATCTAACCCTTTGATCAGAATCCACAAAGAGAGATGCTACCTCACCTATGTTCGCAATTTTGAAAAGGGGGAAAAAGAGGCGCCGAAATCGATCTCTATTCGTGTAACTCCGTTAGTGGAGCAGATTCTGGAACTTTCACAAGAGTCGATCGGGATCGACACCTTATGGTCAAGACTTCACAAGAGGATACCATCTCTTGCGGAAGATAAAACGAAACAGGTGATCCGAACACTTCTCCATCAACAAGTCTTACTTCCAAGCCTTCTTCCCTCTTTATTGAGCAACTCTCCTTTCGAGACTCTTTTGCATTCGGTGCCAGAGTTACAGCCTATTGCTAAAAGCATTCAAGCTTATAACCACTGTTTTCTAGGACAAGGGGAGTCTGATCTTTTAAAGCTGCAAAAAGAGATGGGAGCTCTGGCTCAAACGAAAACATTTATTCAAGTAGATGCGGGTTATCAAACCGAAAGTACCTATTTATCGAAAAAAGTGGTCGAAGAGATAGAAAAGTCGATAGATATTCTTTGGAAAATCTCTGCCTCTGTCCCTCCCCCTTCGGTGTTAACTGATTATCTGAAGAAATTTGTCGAGAAGTATGGGACGCATAGAACGGTTCCTCTTTTAGAACTTTTAAGTGCAGAAAAGGGATTAGGGCCCTTTGAAAATTCCTCTTCTCCTACCTCTTCTACAACACCCTTTTCTCAGCAGTGGGAAAAATGGCTCAGTCAGGAATGGCAAAAATGCATCAGTGAGAAAAGAGATGAGATCATTGTGACGGAAAAACTGATCGATGATCTATTTGTTCAGGCAAAAGAAAAACCTCCCCATCCAGAAGAAGCTCCTCTTTCTCTTGATGTATTTTGCAAAGTATTTGCCGATACTCCTCAGCAGATCGATGAAGGGAATTTTCTTCTTCTTTTGTCACAATTGAATTGGGTGGGAGGAAGCACGCTAGGTCGGTTTTTACCCGTCCTTGGCGAGGAGCTACAAACGGATTTAAGCCGTCATTTCCGCAGAGAAGAGGAATTAGATTCAGACGCCCTTTTTGTAGAGCTCTCTTACTGGCCCTCCAAGGTTCGCTATGCGAATGTCGCCATTCAGCCTTGTCTTAGAAAGTATCGGTTGGATATTGAAGAAAAAAAGAGAGACCCAGCTTCTCTTTCTTTGAAAGACATTTATGTCGGTGCTACCTCAAACCGATTTTATCTCACATTGAAGAGTGGGGGAGTCGAAGTCGTTCCCTGCATTGGGAATCTCCTCACTTCTAAGTTAGCCCCCACCCCTTTTCAATTTATGCGTGAAGTGAACTTAACTCGGCATAAATTGATCTACCCATTTTCATGGGGGAAAACAGCAAAAAACGGCATTTTTTTCCCGCGGGTTCGTTTTGAAAAAACAATCCTCTCTCCAGCTCAATGGAATTTGGATCCCCCCTTGCTTCCCAATGCAACGCTCAAAGAGCTTTCCTCCTTCTTTGTTTCATGGGCAGATCGATGGGCTCTCCCTCCCCGTTTTTTCCTTGTCCGGGCAGATCTGCATTTATTGCTTGACCGGAGACATCCTGCCCATCTAAATGAGATAGCCCTCAAGCTTAAGAAAGGGGAGTCCTTGCAATTCATCGAAGAGGCTAACAGCGCATGGATTAAAAGTGAGCGTGGCACCCACTTTTCTGAAATTGTGGCTACCTTCTTAAAAAATCCCTCCTACTCTAAACAGAAAAAATCTTTTGCCCCTTCCCCTTATCTAGATATTCCATTTGAGAAACGGTGGAAACTTCCAGGAAGTGAGTGGCTATTTGCCAAGCTTTATGGGAGTGAGGAAGAGATCGAGACTTTTCTTGTGCGCAATCTCGCCCTGTTTGCTGAACACCTAAATCAAGAAATTGGCCTTTTAGGTTGGTTTTTCATCCGGTATAACGATCCAGAAAAACATATCCGTTTTCGCCTACATTTACGATCCCCTGAACAATTGTCAAAAGCCTTGGATCTCTTTAAAGAAGCTTGTTCATCATGGATGGAAGGGGGACTCATCAAAAATGTGGTCTTGAGTAGTTACGAGAGAGAAGTTGAACGTTATGGAGGGGCGCATCTGATCGAAGCTGCAGAAGCTGTTTTCTGCGCAGATACAGAAGCTACGCTCTATCTTTTACGCGCTGTTTTAGAAAAGAGGCTCTCTCTTCATCCAGCAGTTTTTCGAGCCCTAAGCGTGATTTATTTTCTGAAAGACTTTGGCTTAAGCGAAGAAGAGCTGTTGTTATTACTCGATCGTCCAGGAAGCCGCAGTAAACTGGAAGGGTTTCGTGAGCATAAAAAAGCCCTCCTCTCTCTTCCCGTTCCTGAAGCAATAATTTTTGACCAGGCTTCTCAATTGAGGAGACCAGCTATAAAGACTTTTTATTCGTCCGCTCAAGATCTATCTATCGACCATCGGAACGAAGTCATTCAGAGTATACTCCATCTACACTGCAACCGCTTAGGATGTAATACAAATGAGGAATTAAGCGCCTATCTGTACGCCCACCAGACCCTCCTTCAAATGAAATACCTCAAAAACTCTGGGGATGATGTCGGCATGAAAATTGCCAA
>CAYWDE010000046.1:0-9924 GCA_964456885.1 uncultured bacterium
GTACCGATACGATTCAATATACACTAGACTCGACGCTCTCTTTTCCTGAGGTGGTGATTTTTGATAACGGTTCAACTGACCAAACGTGCGCTTTGGCAAAAGCTTATCCTAATGTAAAAATTTTTAGCTCCCCTTTTATTGGCTTTGGACCCTTGCGGAATAAAGCAGCGGAAGTGGCAAGCTTCGATTGGATCCTCGCCCTCGACAGTGATGAGATCCTCTCCCCTCCCCTCATCAAAGAACTCTCTCAGCTTACCTTAAATAAA
Source organism: uncultured bacterium (assembly GCA_964456885.1). Lineage (GTDB taxonomy): Bacteria > Chlamydiota > Chlamydiia > Chlamydiales > SM23-39 > REEB52. Next base: position 267 of record CAYWDE010000046.1, read on the forward strand.
GAGACAGTCTATCTCTTTCCACGCCACAATTATTACAATGGCAAACGGGTTCGTGGCTGCGGATGGGATCCAGAATTTACAGCGCGCCTCTACCATCGGGATCATGCCCGCTTTTCAGAAGCTCAAGTTCATGAGTCTTTGATTGCGAACCATTTTACAAAGTTAAAATCCCCTCTCCTTCACACCCCTTATCGATCGACGACCGACTTCCTCTCAAAAATGCAACACTATTCGACTCTCTTTGCCGAACAGTATCGGGGAAAGAAAAAATCCTCTTTTACTAAAGCTCTTTCTCATGCAATTTATGCATTTTTCAGGAGCTATTTTCTTAAAAGGGGAATTTTCTGCGGAACTGCAGGCTTTACGATCTCTCTCTACAACGCAAATACAACCTTTTATAAATACTTGAAACTAGCCGAGCTCAATCGGAAATTATGACACAACAATGGGAACCAGAATGGACCATCGAAATGCCGCTGGCACTTGAATTGATCCAAAGACAATTTCCTCAGCTCAATGCAAAAGAGATCCGCCTACTTGGAACTGGATGGAACAATAGCGCGTTTGTGATTAATGAGAACCTAATTTTCCGCTTTCCAAGGCGTAAAGTCTCGCTCCCGATGATGGAGGCCGAATGGCAAATCCTTCCGCAACTCGCCCCACGCTTGCCGAATCCGATCCCAGTTCCTAAATGGAAAGGGTCCCCTACACCTCTATTTTCCCACCCATTCATCGGCTATCAGATGCTCCCCTATCAGACCGCTTGCTCTTTCAACCCCTCTGAAATAGAAAGAGGAGCCCTTGCAGTGCCAATTGCCCGTTTTCTTGCCCACCTTCATCAAACTCCGCCCACTCTTCTCCCTAAAAACCATATTTTTGGAGATAATAAAAGTCGGATTAACTGGGAAAAATTGTGCCCTAAAATTTTCCACCATTTTGATCAGTTGGATGAGTTTGATCTTCTTCCTCAAAGGAAAAAGCTGGAAACGATTGTAGAAAAATTAACTCACTTAAGACCCCCCCTCTCCTGCACAGTTGTCCATGGGGATTTTTATGTGAGGCATCTCCTTTTAAGTGAAAAGGGGACCCTTGCAGGGGTGATCGACTGGGGGGATATCCATTTAGGAGACCCCGCCTTAGATCTGGCTATCGCCCACAGTTTTCTCCCCTCTTCTGTTCACGATCAATTTAGGAATGCTTATGGGGACATCTCAGAAGAGACTTGGTCGTTAGCACTATTGAGAGCTATCTATAGCAGTACCCTATTCATGCTCTACGGCTACCACTCAAAAGATCACGACATTGTCCGAGAAGGGCTCCGCTTTTTAAACGCGCTAACCGAAAAAGGGTGAACCGATTGTCTAACTTTTGTTTGGGGGTGAATAGGGCTTCCCCTCTTTCATAGTTAACCAAAGATCTGCGGAGCATTTACAGGGCCAGTTTTCCCAGTTTTCCCGATATTCCGAATAGTCGCTCTCCTCAACCCAATGGAGATTCCCTTCAACGGAAATTCGATCAGGAAAGCGGATACCATTGAGGTGATCCACTTCGTGTTGAAAAATCCTAGCTGTATACCCTGAAAATTGGGCTTGAATCGGATTTCCCTGCCGATCATAAGCAGCCACTTCAACAACAAGAGCTCGAGGTACGATTCCAACGATATGACCGTCTACTGAAAAACACCCCTCTTTCCCTTCTACCGTCTCTGAAGAAGACCAAATAATCTGCGGGTTAATATAAGCTTTTAATTCTCCTAGCTCTTTAGTTTTACCATCAATCCCAACATCGACAAGAATGATCCGTTTGGCTATTCCGATTTGTGGAGCTGCAAGGCCGACCATAACGACATCTTTAAGCTCCTCTCTCTCCCCTCTTGCAATCTCAAACATTTGATCAATCAGAGATTGCGTCTCCTCAGATAAAATTTCATCAAGAGGCACTTCAAGAGCCTCCTTTGTCAGGGAAGGGTCGCCAGGAGGTGTGAAGATAGATACTGGATGTTCCTGGCCATAGATAGAGCTAATCAGAAAGGTAAGAAAAAAAAGGATTTTTTCCATTGTTCAACTTTGCCTATGGGTTAGTTCAAGCAACGCCTTTTTATAGGAGATGTAGTTCTTTGCAGCAAAAGCCCTGGCAGCTGCCTGGGCCACTTTTATATTTGTTTCAACACGTTTATGGGGGATAACGGATTTGCCCTTCTTTAAAATGAACGACTGCATAGCAATCCATCAATTTAAGGACCCCTGCATATTCGCTATTTTGTATTGAACTAGCCATCTCTACTATTCTTTATACAATGTGAATCTTGGCTGCAAGTGTCCATTAACCGAAACGTTCTCTAGAAACATCGAGACAGGGCGAACCCATACGCCCTCATCTCCATATAAGGCCTGATAGACGACCATCTCTTCTAGGGATTCGCTATGACGGGCAATCGAGAGGACTTTGTAGCGCTTTTTTTTATAGTGCTCATAGAGGCCACCTATAATGATCGATTGGGAGGTTTTAGATAGTGGGGGCAATTCTCTTTTAGACAATGGGAAAATCCTAAATAATTTTATAGAATTTTGATGATGACGGTAGCCGGATTCGAACCAGCGACACGTGGATTATGATTCCACTGCTCTAACCAACTGAGCTATACCGCCAAAAAAACCCAAATTTAGAAGATGATCTAAAAGATTAAATAGCGGGGGTAGGACTCGAACCTACGACCTTTGGGTTATGAGCCCAACGAGCTAACCACTGCTCCACCCCGCGATAAGAAAGAATGAGCTTACCACGAGAAGCCCATTTTCCCCAAATGTTTTTTATTTTCTATAGGCAATTGCCTATTGGGAGAGGCTTTTAGGATCCTCCTTCCGCTCCCTATCTTGTTCGTATTTTAGCATCCTTGCTATCAGGCCTTCGATCCCTTGTACCTGGGGTTCATTTGGCACCTCAATTTTTTTTATAGAGCTTTCGTAGGAAGCCTTCAAATCTGGGGGAATTTTTGTATGCTCTATATCCAAGTGGACGATATTTTTAATTTTGAGACTCTCTGGTAATTTTTCGATGCGCGTATTTTTTAATAGGAGAGATTCTAAAAGGGGGAGATTTAAATCCTCTGACAATAAAGTAAGAGGCGTATCATTTAAATGGAGATACTTGAGGTTAGGGGCATCCAAGCCTCCTCCGAATATAGTGACCTGAGTGTTTCCTATATCCAGACGGATCAAATTGCCCAATTTTAGACCTTCTGGAAAAGAAGCGAGAGGCGTCCTTTGTAAATAGAGCCATTTTAGCTTTGGCGCGTGAAATATCTGCGGGAGGGCCCTGATTTTTGTGTTTTCAGCATCTAACCATTCTAAGTAAGGGAAATCGAATCGCTCAGGAAGAGCGTCTAAAGGGGTGTTTTGCAAATAAAGAAAATGTAAATATTTCGGTTTGAAGGCCGCAGGCAAAAAGGAGACTTTAGACCCTTGCAAATCGAGAACCCGTAGCTGAGGCGGGCTAAAATCATGGGGCAGCGCCTCGATAGGAACTCCACGAGCAATAAATGACTCTAAGTGTGTCAGCAAATTGATTTCTAGCGGGACATGGGTGATCGATAACCCTTGTAGATCTAGATGGGTAACATTTTGTAAATACTCACCACTTTCACTCATCCATTTGCGGATAGAGGCCGCTTTTTCCGCTACGGAGAGATTTTCGTCAAGGGAGAGTTGATAGGCTTTATATTTCTCATTATAGTCGTATATATGATCTTTGTCTTTTTTCTCTAAAAAAGCCAAAGAGACTAGACGAGGGAAAATAGCAACTAGGCTCTCATCTTTGAGCTCTTGAGGCGTCGCATCGATAGGATCAGCTACCAAAGGAGATGCTGAATTAGGAGGAGGGGTTTTCAATGCAGCATGAAAAGTTTGAACTATTACCTGCGCTCGTTTTTGCGCACGTACCTGAATGAAGAATCGAGCAACGCAATCTGGCCTCATTCCTATTACTTGCTTATGTTGTGGAAGATAGGGGATATCTGATTGGCGCTCGAAAGTGCGTGAAAGAATGGCAGTGGTCATAAGGTATACCTCAAGGTTATTAAAAAAATAAGATGAAATCTTATATCTTTCTTTAAATTTTGTGTCTATACAGATCTTTAAAAAAAGTTTACAAAACCCTTGCAATCACCTAAATAATTAAACAGGAATAAGATGGGAAAGTGTACGTGAAGTGGCGCCCCGATTTTGTTCAATCAACTCTCTGGCGGCTCTTCTCATCGCCTTTTCTTGTTGAGGATTGCGGAAAAATTGAATGATTGCTTGATGGAGATTGCCGATAGTCAGTTGAAGGCCAGCTCCAGAATCAATAGACTTTTTCGCAAATTCGAGTTGCCCTTGCATATGGGGACCAAAGAAAACAGGAATTCCATATAGAGAGGGTTCTAAGACGTTATGTCCTCCTACATGATCGACAAAGCTCCCCCCTAGAATTGCTAATCTGCTGTGGGCGTAGCAGGTGGGGAGCTGACCCATTGTATCGACCAAAAGGGCTCTCCCTTCAATTTTCCCCTCACTCCATCTAGAAAAAGGGATATTTCTCTTTGCAAGGAGTTTTGCCACCTCTTCAAACCTCTCAGGGTGGCGAGGAGCTAGAATGAGAAACCAGGCTTCAACTTGCAGCGCATCTAGGATGAGCTCTTCTTCTGTTGGATGGGTGCAGCTGATGGTGATGACAGGTTGGGGCAAGTCCAATTTGTTTGTGATCGGTTGGGACTCGAGATCGAGCTTCAGATTCCCCGTTATGTGAAGTCGAGAGGGGTCTTTGACCAATAGGGAAAATCTTTGTAGATATTCCCCATTTTGCAGACAGAGTTGATCAAAGTGGGCAAACAGTTTTTTGGCAAAAAAAGAGAAAAATAGGAATCTTCGAGCAGATCTTTCCGACATCTTTCCGCTTACAAGAGAAATTTGGGTCCCATTTTTTTTGAGTGCAGAGAGGAGATTGAACCAGAAATCGCTCTCCACCAGAATGAAGCGGCGTGGATTGAGTTTTTGAACCCACCGGTTTACTACCCAGCTGAAATCTATAGGTAGATAGGCGAAAGCGTCCGCCTCAGGAAGGGACCGTTTTGCTTCAGCTTGCCCTGTTGCTGAAGTCGTCGTGATCAGAAAAAAAGTATGAGGTTCTCTTTTTCGGAGTTCTCGAAACAGGGGCTGAGCGGCCTTTACTTCGCCAACTGAAACCGCATGGATCCAGGTAACGGGCCGGTTGGCTTTCGGAATTTTAAATCCCAATCGCTGCCCAAGCCCCGGGTGCTTTTTCCCTTTTAAAATACGGTCTAAAAGGAGCTTCGGGGCAATGAGAAGCAAGTAGATCAAGATGAGAAGGTTCACTTCGTCACAATGTTCAGCAGCTTATTAGGGACAAAAATCGTCTTTATAACCTCTTCAGCCAGATATTTTTCAAATTCTGGTTGGGTCCGGATAAGTTTCATTAATTCGATTTCTGTTTTGTTTTTAGGCAATTCCATCCGTCCCCTCACCTTCCCGTTCACTTGGACAATGTAAACAGTTGTGTCATCGACGAGATACTGGGGGTCGACGGGAGGGATCGGCGCATAGGTGATGGATTGCTTTTCTCCTAGGGCTTCCCAAAGCTCTTCGGAAATATGGGGAGCAAAAGGGGCGAGCACCTGAACTACCATTTTTAAGCAATTTTTCGGATATGCATCAAGGGGAATGAAAGCGTTAATGAACTCCATCATCTTTGCAATCGCTGTATTGAATTGGAGACTTTCGATATCTTTCGTGACCCCATCGACTAGACGGTGGGTGAGTTTTAATGCATCCAGATTTTGTTCTTCAACCACTTTATCTGAATAGACCATATCATAGAGCCGGTTTAAAAAACGGCGGCATCCGCTAACCGCATCGGTATTCCACAGTTTTTCCCGTTCAAAAGGGCCCATGAACATTTCATAAAGGCGGAGGGAGTCGGCTCCAAACTCTTCGATGATCTCATCAGGGGAGACTCCGTTGAGCTTCGACTTGGACATCTTCTCCATCTGGACGATGAGCTCTTCCCCTTTATTTTTAGCAAAAAATTTCCCATTTTTTTCGGTCACTTCATCAGGAGCGACATATCCTCCTTGAGGCAATTTATAAGAGCGAGCTGTGAGGAGACCTTGATTGCGGAGGGTCATGAAGGGCTCAGCTGTATGGACAAGGCCACAGTCGAAGAGGACTTTATGCCAGAACCGAGAGTAGAGGAGGTGGAGAACAGCGTGCTCTACGCCCCCCACATACATATCGACAGGCATCCAATATTTATCGGCCTCTTTACTCCACGCCTCAGTTGAATTTTTCGGATCGCAGAAGCGGAGATAATACCAGCAAGAACCTGCCCATTGGGGCATTGTATTGGTTTCGCGGAGAGCTTTTTTTCCTGTTTTTGGATCGGTGACTTCGACCCAATTCTGCACTTTAGCAAGTGGGCTCTGGCCACTCCCTGCCGGTTTATAATCATCCAGAGCGGGAGGAACTAAGGGGAGTTCATCCAACTCAAGAGAGCGCATCGTCCCATCGGGGAAATGGAGGATGGGGATCGGTTCTCCCCAATAACGCTGCCTGGAGAAAAGCCAGTCGCGGAGTTTATAGGTGATTGCCCGTTTCCCTTTGGATTGCTCTTCAAGCCAATGGATGATTTTTTCCTTGGCAGCATCTAAAGAGAGTCCATCGAGGAAAGAGCTGTTGATCGCAGTCCCCCCTTCAACCCAACATTTTTTCCCTTGAAGAACCATTTCCCGCTCTTCACAGGGGCCTGGATCGTAGACAGGGAGAATCGGGAGTTTAAATTGGAGAGCAAACTCAAAATCTCTCTCATCTCCCGCTGGAACCCCCATGACGGCCCCAGTCCCATAGCCCATTAAGACATAGTCGGCGATCCAGATGGGGACTTTCTCTCCTGTAACGGGATGGTGGGCAAAAGTGCCTGTCCAAACGCCCGTTTTCTCTTTTGCAAGATCGGTCCGATCCAGATCATTTTTGCTTGCTGTGAGTTTTAGGTAAGCGTCGACCTCTTCTTGTTGGCCTGGGGTGACGATTTGACTGACCAGCGGATGCTCAGGAGCTAAAACGAGATAGCTGACGCCGAATAGGGTGTCAGGACGAGTAGTGAAGACTAAAATCGGTTGATGAGTACACTCTTCGACAAAAGTGACCATCGCCCCCTCGCTCCTTCCGATCCAGTTCGATTGGAGTTTTTTCAAGTGGTCGGGCCAGTCGAGAAGATCGAGATCGGCTAACAAACGGTCTGCATAGGCGGTGATCCGGAGGACCCACTGCTTTAAGGGGCGCCTCTCCACCGGGTATCCCCCCTCTTTCGACTTCCCATTCTCCACCTCTTCATTGGCTAAAACAGTACCGAGTGCAGGGCAAAAATTGACGTTGATCTCAGCCTCATAAGCGAGCCCTTTTTCAAAGAGCTTAGTGAAGATCCATTGGGTCCATTTGTAGTAAGTGGGGTCGCTCGTAGCCAATTCTCTATCCCAATCATAGCTAAAGCCCAAAGATTCGAGTTGCCGCCGATAAGTATCGATATTGACTTTGGTGGTCACCGCAGGGTGGGTCCCGGTTCGGATGGCAAACTGTTCTGCTGGGAGACCAAAACTGTCCCATCCCATCGGGTGGAGGACGTTAAACCCTTTTTGCCGTTTAAAGCGGGCTAAAATATCGGTCCCTGTGTAGCCGGTGACGTGGCCTACGTGGAGCCCTGCGCCAGAGGGGTAAGGGAACATATCGAGGATGTAGTATTTCGGCTTTTTAGGGTCGATTTCAGACTTGAAAGTCTTTTTTTCTTTCCAGAATTTTTGCCATTTTTTCTCTATGGCGCGAGGATCGTATTTTTGTTTCATAGAGAAGAATTATATGAGAAAGGGGCTGAGAATTCAACTGCTTAGATTGCTCGGTGGGCTCTATAATGGTGCACTTTCCAACGCCCATTTTGGATGGTGCCTAGTTTCAGCCCTTTTTCCAAATGGATCCTCCCTGTGACTAGATTCCGGCTGAGAAACCGGGCAATCGAGAGGATCGAGGCAAGAATAGGGCCGACAGAGGAGCGGGCCCGTTCTGCAGAACAGTACTGGTTGTGAAACTCTTTATCGATCGATTCAGAGGGGAAATGGGTAATCACTTCATGCTCATACTTTTCTTTTGGCCATACAGTGACATGCCGGTCGTAAGCTCCATCTTTCTTAAGGGGGCGGTATCGGCGGACATCAATATGCTCCATTGAACCCATCTTATGGCCCAGATGAGCTTCCCCCATTTTATGCCATCTATCCCCTTCTGTAGCCCGGATAATCAATTTCGGTTTTAGCACCTTTTGATTAAATTTTTCCACTTCTGACATCGGGATGCCTGGGCCGCAATAAAGATAAGCTTTCCGAATATGGTCCATGTTCGCTAGCCGATATTGAACCACTGTCGAACCCAAACTATGCCCCCCTTCAACTGCTGGTATAGGGAGTTTTTCCCGAATCACTTTTTCATAAATTTCCCCAGACTTATAGGCGCTCCTCCCTAAATCCTTTTCAAGGTCGGTAATCATCGTAGAGAGGGAGTCGAGTTCGCTATTTCTTGTGGAAGTTCCTCTAAAGAGACGGATCGGTTCTAAATCGGTATCAGGGCTTGCTGGATGGAAGAGGTAGCTAATCATCCCATGTCCAGTAACGAGTTTTGCAGAAACATAATAAAATTGGGCTCTCCCACTGGAGTGGTTCGGGGCAGGGACGAGGGTTCCTACATCCATGTCGCGCTTGATCACCCGAGCGACCATATTGTGCATGAATGTCTCAAATGGATCTGTTGGGTGCTCTTTCACCAGTTCAAGCCGCTCCCGATCCGCTAAAAAAGGGTCATAAAAAATACAAGCAAGTGTCTCAGTCGGCTTACCTGAAATTTCCCCTTCAATAGGAGGGAGTTCCCCTAATTGTTTAAAAGGGTTATTCAACTTTTTATGGATCGACGCCAGTGTGTTACTGTCTAAATCTAAAAAATTCTTTTTCCCTTTTACCAGGGGATCAGAGGGGGATTTTTGGATATATTCGTTGATGTCATCAACTGTCACGTTAGCGGCCCCCACGACAATTTTAGCGACATCTCTGGACAAAAGGGGGCTCCCTTTTTTTTCCATCTGTTCAAAATTAATTTGGTAACGGGAAGAGATTCTTTGAAGCCTTTCAGGCCCAAGAGCATCAATTAAATATTTTCTAAAGCAGGAAACTGTGCGCCGATTCTCGTCAGTATAAGAGGTTATAGACCAAACCCATGAAATAATTCTTTGACACCAGTCCCAGAAAGTATTGGTTACCCGCAATTTATCTTCGCGAGAATTATCAAAAACAATTCTATCACTAAAAAAACGATTAATGTTTAATTGCATACATTAATTATATCACATAGTTCTACCCATTTTCCATGTGATTTAATCAATTCGATTAATCTGAAATCGGCATTGGCAAAGTCGATATCCCGTTCAACACAATTTTTTCCTACATAGAGATCGATCTTCCCAGGCTTAGAGCCTACATAGCCAAAATCGGCATCGGCCATTTCGCCGGGACCATTTACAATACATCCCATAATGGCAATTTTAACGCCTTTAAGATGGTCGGTACGGCTGC